>WFMU01000062.1 GCA_015488935.1 Flavobacteriaceae bacterium
ACAATAAACATTGCTGCTATTATTATAGATGCGCCTATAATTACTGGATAATCTTTTTCGTTTAAGGCATTAATAATTTCTTTTCCTAGTCCATTCCATCCAAAAATATATTCTACAAAAACGGCTCCTGCTAACAAAGATGCAAACCATCCAGAAATGGCGGTAACTACTGGATTTAATGCGTTTTTTAATGCATGTTTTTTAATTATTTTATAGGTAGATAATCCTTTGGCTTTTGCAGTTCTTATATAATCTTGACTTAATACTTCGAGTAACGAATTTTTCATAAGTGGTATAATTACTGCTAGTGGTCGTATGCCAAGTACTAATGCTGGTAATATTAAATTTTTGAGTTGCATGTATCTCCCTTCGCCAAAATCATCTACGGCATACAAGCTTCCTGTCATGTTTAAATTGGTGTATTTATGTAGTACAAATCCAAAAAACCATGCAAATAATATTGCCGAAAAAAAGGAGGGTACACTCATACCAAATATACTTATTACGGATACTAATCTGTCGAATAAGGTGTCTTTATAAAGTGCCGATAGGATACCGAAAAAGATTCCTATTACTATGGCTATTGCAATAGATGTTACAGCTAATACAGCGGTATTTGGCAAGGTTTCGCTTATAATAGATGCTACTTTTTTTCCACTTTTATGGTATGATTCTCTTAAATATGGTTTTTTTATAACAAGTGTTGTATTTGCAATAGTAAACAGTTTTATATAGTTATATTTTCCTTTTTGCAAGGCTGTAAAATCTTCTGGTTTTGTACTGTGGAATGATATTGGTGATAAATCATTCAAATATAACAAGTATTGTGTGACTAGTGGCTTATCAAATCCATATTTTTTCTTTATTGCCATTAATTGCTCACTATCTTCTCGTTGGTCTTGCATCATTTGTGCAGCATCGCCCGGTATTTTATGTAGTATAAAAAAGATAACGGTTACCACACCAAAAAGGGTGATAATTCCATAAAATATTTTATGTAGTAAACGTTTTAGCACTAATAATGTAATTTTAACAAAAATACTAAACATTTTACGCAATGTGTATAAAGTTTTTCGTAAAGTTTACGAAGATTCTATATTTTTGTAAAAACATTTCTACATGACCAAACAACAACTCATTGCGCAAATTCGAGAAAAGAATTCTTTTTTATGTATTGGTCTGGATGTTGATTTAGATAAAATTCCAAAACATTTATTGGCTTTTGACGACCCAATTTTTGAATTTAACAAAGCAATTATTGATGCTACACAGCATTTGGCAGTTGCCTATAAACCAAATACAGCTTTTTACGAAGCTTATGGTATTAAAGGTTGGCAATCTTTGCAAAAAACAATTGCATATATCAACACAAATTATCCAGAAATTTTTACTATTGCTGATGCAAAACGTGGCGATATTGGCAATACTTCGACTCGTTATGCTAAGGCCTTTTTTGAAGATTTACAGTTTAATTCGGTTACGGTTGCTCCGTATATGGGAAGCGATTCGGTAGAGCCTTTTTTAGCTTTTACTAATAAGTTTACTATTTTACTTGTACTAACTTCGAATAAAGGTGGTTTAGATTTTCAAGGCTTACGAGCAAATGATTCCTATCTCTATGAGCATGTTTTACAAACGGCTTTATCTTGGAAAAATTCGGATAATTTAATGTTTGTTGTGGGTGCAACTAAGGCTTCATATTTTAAGAGTATTCGAAAAATTGTTCCAAATCATTTTTTATTAGTTCCTGGTGTTGGTGCGCAGGGTGGAAATTTACAAGACGTTTGCAAATATGGTTTAACCAAAGATATTGGCTTGTTAATTAATTCTTCTCGTGGTATTATTTATGCTTCTAATGGTACAGATTTTGCCATAGCTGCTGCAAAAAGTGCTTTATCGTTACAGCAAGAAATGGAACTAATTTTAAAACAATAAGGTTTATATCTTGTATTTGTGAGTAAGAATGATGCTTTCTAACCAAATATCAGATGGTAAATATCACTACCAAAAACCAGTGCCATAAGTCCCATAATAAAAATAAAACCTGCTATTTGAGCATATTCTAATACTTTTTCGGTTGGTGCTCTACCAGAAATCATTTCGTATAATAAGAATACAATATGACCACCATCTAACGCTGGTATTGGTAACAAATTTAAGAACGCTAACCATACAGAAAACATTGCCATAAATTTCCAAACAAACTGCCAATCCCATGTAGGAGACATTACAGATACGATACCAATTGGACCTTTTACATGTTTATAACCTTGTGTTTTTTTATTAAAAATTAGTTTGAATTGTCTTACTTGCATAGTAAGTGCTTCAATAGTTTGTGTTAATCCTTTTGGAATAGAATTTACAAATGAATATTTATCTGTAACCACAAAGTCTTCTGTTAAAGAAAAATCTGGTTTAATACCAATAACTAAACTGTCTGGAACTTTAACAATAATATCTACAAGTTGCGCTTTTCTTTTTGCGGTTAATACAATGTTTTTATTTTTATTAGTTCTTATAGAATGCACTAATTCATTCCAATATTTTATCGGTTTTTGATTTACAGAAACAATTTCATCACCAGCTAATAATCCTGATTTTTTAGCTGTATAATTATCTGAAACTTCACCAATTACAGGAGGTGTAGCAGGGGAAATAAAACGTTTTCCTTGTTGATTTAAAACCAATTTTTTTGCTTCATCTTTAAGAGGAAATGTAATATTTTTTCCATTTCTACTTACAGTCATTGCATCACCTAGTAAAATATTTATTGGAGCATCGCTAAATTTGGTTAATTTTTTCCCATCAATAGAAATAATTTTATCTCCTTTTTGAATACCTAATTTTTCGCCAACTTCATCTACATAAACGCCATATTTTAGTTTGCTATTATCAATATATGTATCTCCATAATAAAGAAGCATGGCACTATAAATAAACCAAGCTAGAAAGAAATTTACGGTAACTCCACCAATCATAATAATTAATCGTTGCCATGCTGGTTTAGAGCGAAACTCCCAAGGTTTTGGTGGTAATTTCATTTGTTCTTTATCCATACTTTCGTCAATCATTCCAGCAATTTTTACATAACCACCAAAAGGAATCCATCCAATTCCATAAACGGTATCTCCTATTTTCTTTTTGAAAAGAGAAAACTTATAATCAAAAAACAAGTAAAATTTTTCTACTTTGGTTTTAAAGAGTTTTGCAGGAATAAAATGTCCAAGTTCGTGTAGTATTACTAGTACCGAAATGATAAATACGAATTGTGCAATTTGAATAAATGTTGTCATTATATATTTTAAAGTTTAAAAACGCACAAAAGTACGTTTTTAAACTTTGATAATAAAATGTAAAAAAGCAAAGCTTACTTTTTTAAGATAGTTTTATGAGTAAATCCATTATTTGTTTCAATTTTTACGGTATAAACGCCACTAGATAGTTTTTGTAAAGGTATTGTTGTTGCAGGATTATTTACTTCAATAACCTTTTGTCCTACAGCATTGTATATTTTTACATTACGAATTTTAGTTGTATTGTTATTTTTTATATACAGTAAATCTGTAGCTGGATTTGGATAAATTAGAAAGTTATCTTTAAGCGTAATTTCTGCCTGTGCTAATACAGAATTATTGTTAGAAATTAGTTGTACATCTGGGTCTATTTCAATACCACTAACGGTAAAAGGTATATTTTCTGTAAATTGTTGTCCATTTTGAGTTAATTCTAATCGTAGCATTTGCGTTTCTCCATTTGTACCGAGTACTCTTACTGGTAATGGTGTTTCAAAAAAGGAAACGGAATTATCGGATTGGGTTTGATTAATAACAATGGTTAATACATTATTATTTGTATCTTGATTCCAAGAGGCGTTAAAACTAGGATATCCTTCTCCTGTAAACCAGTCGTTAAAAAATTCGGTTAAATTTAAGCCACTTACAGCTTCGAAATGTTGTTTTAATTGATTTGTTTTAGCATAGCCATAAGACAAACTTGGATCTGCAAGGTAATTTTTAATACTTTGAAAAAAGTCTAAATCTCCTAATTTATAACGTAACATATTTAAAACCATGGCACCTTTATTATAGGATAAGCGACCGCTAAAAATTCGATTTACAGATGTAGTATCATTTACAAAAACGGAGCCATTAGGAAAAGAGGTAATAGAACTATTTGTATTAAATCGCCAATTTCTAAAGGCAGTTTGTCCGTCAAAATTTTCAATTACTAATGCAGCTAAGTAGGTTGCAAAACCTTCATTTAGCCAAATATCTTCCCAAGAGCCACAGGTAACTTTATCGCCAAACCATTGGTGTGCTAGTTCATGCGCTATAAGTCCACGACCAAATCCGCCCATAAATGTCATGGTTGTATGTTCCATTCCGCCACCCCATCCAAATTGTGCATGACCATATTTTTCATCGGCAAAAGGGTACATTTCAAAAAGGGTACCATACAAGTCTATAATTGCAGGTGTAATTGCTGTACTATTTTGTGCTGATGCTAAATTTTCTGGATATACATAGTTTACTACATCAAAATTTCCATTGGCAACATGCTCACTATACACGCTATAATTTGTTACAGCAATCGCTATTAAATAAGCAGGAATTGGATGTTTGTGTTTCCAGTGTGTAATTTTATTTGCTCCATTTATTTCTTCGGAAATTAATAGACCGTTAGAGGCTGCTTTATATTGTAATGGGTGTGTAATAAATACATCAATAGAGTCTATTTTATCTACTAAATCTTGTTTGCATGGCCACCAACCTTTGGCTCCATAGGGTTCCGAAAGTGTCCATAGTATTGGCGTATTTAAATTGCCATGTGTATTTACCTCAAAAGAGCCAAAACCAGAACTAACAGGGTTTCCATTATAACTAATAGTTAAAGAATCTAAGGTTCCTGTATTTAATGTATTTAGCAGTGTTATAACCACTTCTTCATTTGCATTTTGCACAAAGTTTAAAGGAATACTATGGTATAAAACTTGGGTTACTGTCATGTTCGAACTTAAGTCAAAAGTAATGGTATTCATATCGCTTGTAGCTTCGAAATACGAAGTTACATTTCCAGAAATAAATGCTTGTGTTGGGTCAACACTCCATTCTAAACGATGGTATTTTAAATCGTAATTATTGGTATTTAAATTTTTTTGATATTTCATTTTTTTCATTGCGGCTTTACGCTCTAAAATTTGAATATCGTGTAAATAATTTGCTTTATTTTGTTGTGCTTGTACAGAAAAAAAAGATATTATTATAAAAAAAGAGGGGATAAATAATTTCATAATTGTAATTTTGTAAAATATTATTTGCCAAATATAGGTATTTATGAAACAAAAAGATGTTAAAAAACCCTACGCCTTATTAAAATTTTTAGGAATTTTTACAATATTAGGTATTCTAATGATTTATTTTTTAACGAGTCAAAAGCGAAAATTACCAGTTTTTAATCCGTATGATGTAAATCCAAGATTGGTTGATAGTTCCATTAAACATATTAAACACGGTCATAAAATAGCAGATTTTACTTTGATAAATCAAGATGGAAAAACAGTTACACAACAAGATTTTAAAGACAAGATTTATGTAGCAGATTTCTTTTTTACAAGATGTACTACAATTTGCCCAATCATGTCAACCAATATGTTGGCATTACAAGAAGCTTTTATTAATGATGCCAATGTAAAACTTTTATCTATGTCTGTTACTCCAGTAATTGATAGTGTTTCTGTTTTAAAAGCTTACGCAAATAAGAAAGGAGCTATTTCAAAAAAATGGGAAATTACTACAGGAGACAAAAAACATATTTACGATTTAGCTCGTAAATCTTATATGGTTGTTTTGGATGAGGGTGATGGTGGAGAACAGGATTTTATTCATACCGAACAATTTGTTTTGATTGACAAAAAAAGACAAATTCGTGGTTTTTACGATGGTACTAGTCGAAAAGATATTTCACGATTAATTGAAGATATTAAGTTGTTAGAAGATGATGATTAACATTTTGCTCTAAAAACATTCTTTTTAATATTACTAACAAAAATCATATTTATTTAAAATAAAAAATGTATTTTCGTGCTTTATTTATAATCAATCTAAATAAGAATTGGACAAAACTGTAGCAGATTTACAAGTAGGCGAAAAGGGTATTATTGAACAAGTATGCCTAAACGATATTCCATTAAAATTATTGGAAATGGGTTGTATGCCTGGAAAAGAAGTAGAAATGGTACAAATAGCACCATTTAAAGATCCATTATATATTATTGTAAACGGAAGTCATATTGCTATTAGAAAAGAAATTGCTTCCATCATTAAAATAGAAACCAACGAGAATTTATGCAACATAGTAAAATCAAAGTAGCATTAGTTGGTAATCCCAATACAGGGAAAACATCTTTATTTAATCAGTTAACAGGATTAAATCAAAAGGTTGGTAATTATCCCGGAATTACGGTAGATAAAAAACAAGGAAAGTGTAATTTATCGGAAAATGTTACTGCAACAATAATTGATTTACCCGGAACTTATAGTATTAATCCAAATACAATAGACGAAAGTATTGTATTGGAAACTTTAATTAACAAAGAGAATATCGATTATCCAGATGTGGTTCTTGTGGTTGCGGAAGTAGCAAATTTAAAACGAAATTTATTTTTATTTTCACAAATAAAAGACTTAAATATACCTACGGTTTTAGCTATAAATATGTCGGACCAAATGGAACGCAAAGGTATTTCTATAGACATTAATTTATTAGAAAAAGAATTAAAAACAGACGTTGTACTAATTAGTGCTCGTAAAGGTATTGGTATTGAAAAAGTAAAAAAAGCGTTATTACAGCCAAAATATAAAGCAGAAGTACCTTTAGCTGCTTATGCAAACAGAATGGATGCAGATTATTTTGCCAAAGTAGCCACAGCGTTAAAAAACCATTCCTTATATAAAGCTTGGTTACTCATTACACAATGTAATGATTTATCCATTCTTCCGAAACAAGAGCAAATTGCAATAGAAAAATTAAGGGAAGATGAAAATAAATTGGCACAATTACAACACAAAGAAACGGTATTGCGATATGCTAAAATAAACGATATATTAAAAAAAACATATAAAGTAGATTATCAAAAAGCAACAACATTAAGGGCTAGATTAGATAAAATTTTAACACATCGTATTTTTGGTTATATTATTTTTGCTGCCATTTTAATGCTTATTTTTCAAAGTGTTTTTGATTTTGCACAAATTCCGATGGAATACATAGATACCTCTTTTGCTGCTTTAAGTAATTGGGTTAAAAGTAAAATGGCAGAAGGTATGTTTACTAGTTTATTAACTGAAGGTATTATCCCCGGAATTGGTGGAATTCTCATATTTATACCACAAATAGTAATCTTATTTTTATTTGTTGCCATTTTAGAAGAAACAGGATATATGAGTCGCGTTGTATTTTTAATGGATAAAATTATGCGGCGTTTTGGAATGAGTGGCAAAAGTGTTGTACCATTAATTTCTGGAACGGCTTGTGCTATTCCTGCAATTATGGCTGCACGTAATATAAGTGGTTTAAAAGAAAGACTAATAACCATATTGGTAACTCCTTTTACAACTTGTTCTGCTCGAATTCCTGTATATGCAATAATTATTGCTTTGGTAATACCAAATGAGCGTTATTACGGATTTAGCCTACAAGGTTTAACTTTAATGTTATTATACCTTATTGGATTTACATCTGCAATAATTTCGGCATATATACTTAACAAAATACTAAAAGTAACCAACAAAAGTTATTTTGTTATAGAAATGCCAAACTATAAATTACCATCTATAAAGAATTTGGGAATAACTATTTTAGAAAAAACAAAAGCATTTGTGTTTGGTGCTGGAAAAATAATATTAGCAATATCTATTATATTGTGGTTTTTAGCATCAAATGGTCCTAGTAGCTCTTTTGGAAAAGCGAATGCAATTGTAGAAAAGGAAATAAAAATAAACGGAATTAACCTTTCTGAAGTACAAAAACAACAAAAAATAGCATCGTATAAATTAAAACACTCTTATATTGGTATCTTAGGTAAAACTATTGAACCTGCAATAAAACCATTAGGATACGACTGGAAAATAGGTGTTGCCCTTATAAGCTCGTTTGCTGCAAGGGAAGTTTTTGTTGGTACTTTAGCAACCATATATAGTGTAGAAAATGAAGAGGATACTTCGGGAATTAAACAACGTATGCAAGCCGAAATAAATCCAGAAACTGGAAAAAAACGATTTGATTTTCCAACAGGAATGTCGCTTTTAGTATTTTATGTGTTTGCTATGCAATGTGTAAGTACTCTGGCAATAGTAAAACGAGAAACTAATACTTGGAAATGGCCTTTATATCAATTATTTGGAATGACATCATTGGCTTACCTACTTGCATTTATTACCTACCAAGTTTTGAGTTAAAAACGCTATTATCTATTACAATATATTTCAAAATTTAAATGGTATAAAACCTTAAAAATGTGAATTCGATATAATAGTTTTATAATAAAATTAACAAGTAAAAAATTGATACGTAAAAATATTTTGTAACATTTGTTCCAAACTATCGTTTGATAATTAAAACAAAATAGGATGAATAGATTATTACTGAGAATAGTAATTGCATTACTTTTTTTTATTGTAAGCAAAGTAAATAGCCAAACCATAACAGGAAAAGTATTGGATAAAGAAAAGAATCCAGTAGTATATGCAACCGTACAAATTAATACAAAGTATGGTGTATTAACTAACGAAGAAGGAAAATTTTTAATAGAAACCAAAAAATTTAAACCAACAGATATAGTTACCATTTCTTTTTTAGGATACAAAAGTTTAAAAATACCATTAAAAGATTTTACTTCTAAAGATTACTTTTTGCAAGAAGATATAAATATACTTTCGGAAGTACAAGTATCAAATAAAAAATTAACCGTCGAAGAAATTTTAGAAAAAGTAAAAGAAAATGCTCCAACAAACTATGTTACTACAAATGTAAAGCAGCAAATTTTTCATAGAGAAACAAATACCATCAATTTTAAGAAATTTGAATTTGAA
>WFMU01000063.1 GCA_015488935.1 Flavobacteriaceae bacterium
ATAAATAACTAGAATACATTTTCTATTTTAAACATAAATTCTTTACATAGCAAATACCAACATGAAAAAACTTATCAAAAAACCGTTAATAACTTCATTAATAAAGTGCAACAATTATCACATATAATTAGCAAATAATTCCCAAATTTGTCTTTTAAATATATCACTTATGAAAAAACACAATTTTAGTGCAGGACCATGTATCCTTCCGCAAAGCGTATTACAACAAGCAGCAAATGCAGTAACCAATTTTAACGGATTAGATTTATCGCTAATAGAAATATCGCACCGAAGCAAAGACTTTGTAGCAGTGATGGAAAAAGCACGATCCTTAGTATTAGAATTGTTAGATTTAGAAAATAAAGGATACAAAGTATTATTCTTACAAGGAGGTGCAAGTCTAGAATTTTTAATGACTCCGTATAATTTACTAAAAATAGGTGGAAAAGCAGATTATTTAGATACAGGAACTTGGAGTACCAAAGCCATAAAAGAAGTACAAACCCTAGGAACAGTAAATGTAGTAGCATCCTCAAAAGATAAAAATTACACCTATATTCCAAAAAATTATACCATAGACGAAACAGCAGATTATTTTCACTGTACCAGTAACAATACCATACGCGGAACACAAATGAAAAGTTTTCCAAAAACCAATATTCCGCTAGTGTGTGATATGAGTTCAGACATCTTTTCTAGAGAATTAGACTTTTCGCAATTTGACCTTATTTATGCAGGTGCACAAAAAAATATGGGACCAGCAGGAACCACACTTGTAGTAGTTAAAGAATCCATTTTAGGAAAAACAGGAAGAACCATACCTAGTATGCTCAACTATCAAATTCATATCGATAAAGATAGTATGTTTAACACACCATCTGTATTTGCTGTTTACGTATCTATGCTTACCTTACAATGGTTAAAAGATTTAGGAGGAATTAAAGCTATCGAAAAAATAAATAACGCTAAAGCGGAATTACTGTATAACGAAATAGATAACAATCCACTATTTGAAGGCTCGGCAGTAAAAGAAGACCGATCTAATATGAACGTTACCTTTTTATTGAAAGACGAAAGTAAAAAAGAAAAATTCGATAAAATATGCCAAGAAGCAGGTATTAATGGTTTAAATGGACATCGTTCCGTTGGTGGTTACAGAGCAAGTATTTACAATGCATTACCGCTAGAAAGTGTACAAGTATTGGTCGATTTAATGAAACAATTATAATCCCATTTTTTAAATCAGAGTAAAAAAATAAATAATAATCTCATTGTTTTCTTTTTCTATTTAGAAAGAGATAAAATGAAAAAACACATAAAAATGAAAGTATTAGCAAATGATGGAATTGCACAAAGTGGAATAGATGCACTCGAAAAAGCAGGTTTTGAGGTAATTACCACCAAAGTAGCACAAGAACAACTAGAAAACTACATAAACAAACACAATATCGATGTAATTTTAGTACGAAGTGCCACACAAGTAAGAGCAGAGTTAATAGATGCATGTCCAAGTATTAAAATCATTGGACGTGGAGGCGTTGGAATGGATAATATTGACGTAGAATATGCTCGTGAACAAGGATTACACGTAATAAATACACCAGCAGCCTCATCACATTCTGTTGCAGAATTGGTGTTTGCGCACTTATTTGGAATGGTACGTTTCTTATACGATGCCAATAGAAATATGCCCTTAGATGGCGATACGCGATTTAAAGATTTAAAGAAAGCTTACGCGAAAGGAAAAGAACTAAAAGGAAAAACATTAGGTGTTTTTGGCTTTGGACGTATTGGACAAGCAACCGCAAAAGTAGCCTTAGGTGTTGGTATGAAAGTAATTGCATTTGACCCATATATAGAAGAAACAAACTTAGAATTAAGTTTCTACGATGGACAAACACTAAACTTTCCTATCCAAACCATTTCTAAAGAAGAAGTTTTAAAACAAGCCGATTTTATTACACTACACGTACCTGCACAAGAAAATTATGTAATCGACAACGCTGAATTTGATGCCATGAAAGATGGTGTAGGAATTGTAAATGCAGCAAGAGGTGGCGTAGTTAACGAAGTAGCCCTAGTACAAGCAATAGAAAGCGGTAAAGTAGCCTACGCAGCTATTGATACTTTTGAAAATGAGCCAACACCAGCAATGCAAGTTTTAATGAATCAAAGCATATCATTAAGTCCACATATTGGTGCAGCAACAAATGAAGCACAAGATAGAATCGGAAGCGAACTAGCAAGTCAAATTATTAGCTTGTTAAAGTAAATTCCTGTCTTTGCAGGAAAAATAAATATATGGCAACAATAAAACCATTTAGAGCAGTAAGAGCATCCAGAGATAAAGTTGCCTTGGTTTCTACACGCTCCTACGATGCGTATTCACCTGCCGAATTGGGTGCACAACTAGACTTTAATCCATTCTCATTCTTACATATAATTAGTCCGAGTTATGCAAGTAAAGAAGAAATAAGTAGTTCAGAAAGATTTGCAGCAATAAAAAATAAATATACCGAGTTTAAAGAAAAACATACCTATATAAAAGAAAAAAATGCAGCTTACTATATCTATAAAAAAATAACACCAGAAGCTAGTTTTATAGGAATTATTGCTGCTACAAGCACAGCAGATTACAAAAATAACATCATAAAAAAACATGAAAAGACATTAAAAAAACGAGAAATACTCTTTAAAAATTATCTAAAAGCAACAGGATTTAATGCAGAACCTGTACTACTCACCTATCCAAATAGTGAAAAAATAAACGGAATTATTGATAAATACCAAATACAAAGATCCGAGTATGAATTTACAACCAAAAACCACAAAACACATTTACTTTGGATTGTAGAAGATAAAGAAGATATTGCACTAATAACTTCCGAATTTAAAAAAATAAACGCCTTATATATTGCAGATGGACATCATCGTTCTGCATCATCGTATCGCTTGGCAAAAGCAATGCAAAAAGAAAATCCAAAACATACAGGAAACGAAGCATACAATTTTTGTTTGAGTTTTTTAATTTCTGAAAACAACTTGCAAATTTCTGAATTTAATCGATTAGTAAAAGGCTTAAACGGACTTAGTAAAGATGCTTTTTTAGCAGCATTAAATAAACGGTTTACCATCACTAAATTAAAAGAAAATACATACAAACCTGTAAAAACACATACATTTAGTATGTATTTAGACAATGAGGTATATTTATTAGAATTTAAAAAACCAAAAAAAGGATTTAAAACAGCCTTACACCAATTAGATACCTATATTTTGTACAAATACATTCTAAAAAAAATTCTAGATATAAAAGATGTACGAAAAGATAAAAGATTGGCCTATGCCAATTGCGAAAAAAAACAACATTACCTAAAAGAGCAGGTAAACAATGGTAATTTTAGTGTTGCATTTGGCTTATATCCAATTTCGGTAAAACAATTAAAAGATGTTGCAGATGCTGAACTTAAAATGCCACCAAAATCAACCTATATATTACCAAAATTGAGAAGTGGATTATTAATTTATGAATTTTAACCAATATGGAAGCAACTATTTTAGTAAACAAGATACAAATTAGAGTTCGCTACGGAGAAACCGATCAAATGGGTTATGTATATTATGGAAATTATGCACAATATTTTGAAGTTGCTCGTGTAGAATGGCTTCGTAAATTAGGCATATCATACAAAAAATTAGAAGAAGACGGTATCATGCTTCCTGTACTTAAATTGGAAGTAAATTACCACTTACCAGCAAAATATGACGACTTACTAACCATAGAAACAAGCTTGAGAAAAAAACCAAGCGTTCGAATAGAATTTGATTTTAAAATCTATAACGAAAAAAAAGAGTTACTTACAACTGGCTATACATCGTTAGTTTTTATTGATATGAAACGCAATAAACCTACTAAAGCTCCAGCAAGTATCCTCAATTTGTTTGAAAAATAGATTTGGTTAAAATGAATTAAATTAACGTGAGTTCGATATCAAAAAGTCTATTTTTATTTTGAAAAAAGCAAACAATTTAGTATATTTAAGTATTGAAAATCAAATTTTTAACTAAATTATCCGCTTATGATTTCTGACAATAAAATTATAGAAATTTTTTGTAAAATCGATGATTTTATGAAAGAATATGATGAAATTATCGAAAAAAACAGTCTTACAGAGCCCAAAAGTATAAAAAGAAGAAAAAGAACATCAAAAATGAATGATAGTGAAGTGATAACTATCTTGATTCTTTTTCACTTAAAGTCTTATAGAAATCTTAAACATTTTTATTTACAATATATTTGTAAATATCGAAGCCATTTGTTTCCTGAAGTTGTTTCTTATAATCGATTTGTTGAGCTACAAAGAAAAGTCATACAACCACTTGCCGTCTTTATGAAACTACACTGTTTAGGAGATTGTACAGGAATATCATTTATAGACTCTACTGTTTTAAAGGTTTGTCACTATAAAAGAGAAAAACAACACAAGGTATTTAAAGGGATAGCTAAGAAAGGAGCAGGAACTATGGGATGGTTTTATGGTTTTAAACTGCATATAGTTTGCAATGACAAAGGTAAAATAGTTGATTTTCTACTAACTACGGGAAATGTTGATGATAGATTTCCTCTAAAACAGCAAAGGTTCATAGATAAAATTTTTGGCAAAATCTACGGAGATAAAGGTTATATAAGTAAAGATTTATTTGATAAATTATTTGTAGATG
>WFMU01000064.1 GCA_015488935.1 Flavobacteriaceae bacterium
AAAATTCCTCTTTAAAATCTTCATAAATTTCAATTACAGATTTCATAATTTCTTTTAAATCTTCAAGATTTCTGAAACATAATGCATTTACTATTTGATTAAAATCATTAGTTAAATGTTTATATACAAAACCTAAATTAGTCATGTAGTTATACCGATGATTAATATTTTCTCCATCTATATATATATATATATATGGAAATACCATTCCTTTACTTATTTGACAACTTAAAACTAATTCGATTCTGTCAAATGTTTCGATGTATCTATAATATTGTCCCGGTGTAAATATTTTAAATTTATATCCTAATTCTTTTATTACATTCAAATTTTCACGTTTATTCATTCGTGACATTATTGTATCTAAATCAAAATTGTATTTTGGAAATAAATTTTTGTACCTCTCTATAAAATCAATTGATTTATATGCTTCATAGATTATTTCTACTATTTTTTCTTGTTTTTTCATAATTATTCGGGTTGAAAGATGATTTCTACATTGTATTTTTCTTTTGCTAATTTTATATACTCCTCCATTTTTTCAAAAGATTTGTTGCTTTCTGGTATTTCTAAAAACTTTTTACCATATAATTTGTCTCCAATTTCAGAGTTTGCAATTTTAGAACCTTCAGGATATTTAAACTCTATTTCTTTTAAATAATTTTCAAAAGTACTTGGTTTTATTTCGGATAGCGTAGTTGCTTTACGTGATACAATTTTACCTTCCCCTAAATTATCCCAAGAGTCCAACCTAAAACGTCTTGGTTTACCTGCCAATTTATGTCCTTTGTGATATACTTTGGTTGGATGTATTAACCAAATTTCATTTTCACGGTAAACACCTAACTTCCTAACCTTTTTATTAAAATCATTACCTCTTTTCCAAAAAGCTTGTAGTCGTTTAAAGGTTAATTTTTTCCCTTTGTCAATTGCCTCTTGGCTTGCTTCAAGAATTACTTCTTCTACTAAATCATCATCTATTTTTTTAATAAATTTGGTTAATTTTTTTTCTAATTTAACTTCTCTGGTTGCATATTTTAGTTCGGATAGTTTGTTTAATGTTTTGCTATCAATAAAATCGGATATTTTATTTGTTGCTTTATTAAATACTTCTGTTGCATCTCCTGTCTTACCAATAAATCCAAAACCGAATAGCATACTTGCAACCGAAACCGTAGTTTTCCCTCCAAAATGTTTTGCTTTTTGTGGGTCTTCGGTAATTTCTATTACTTCATCTTTTAGTCCGTTAAGTAATTGCTTTAAACCTTCTTTTGAAAATAAACCAAGTAATGCCTCGCGCTGTTTACTATCGGTTGCAATGCCATAAACCCCTTTTATTGCCATTGGAATACCCACAATTTCGTCTATTACACCATCGGTTGCTCCACCAACTAATGGGTTAAATTGTACATAATTTGGCCATTGCTTGTGTTCTTTAGCCAGTTTTTCTTTGTTTGTATGCCAAGTACTTTCGTTTACTTGTCCTTCTTTCCAAACATTTTTGGCTATTTTTTGTGTTGCTTGTATGGCTTCTATATAACCTCCAACTTGCTCACTTAAAAGTGCTTTTGTTTTTTGTATAAATGTTTCAAAGAAGTTATGCTCAATTTCTTTACTTGTGAAATCGTCTAATACTTTTTGGCGTAATTCGGCAATATTTATTTCTTTTTCAAGACCTCTTTTTTTAATTTCTTTTTGCCATTTTCCTTCATATTCTTTTAAATAATCTTTTGAAACATTATGCTTTATTTTTAACTCTCCGTTATCTTCAACTGTTATATCTAAGGAGATTTCGCAAGGTTTATCATTCTTTTTCCATTTACTGGTAAATGTTTTTATATTATTGTTTTCTAGTGGAATTGTAATGTTTCCACTATCTAATGGTTTTAAATTTTGTTGTTTTTCTTTACTTGCAGTATTAAGGTTTACGCAAAGGTTTACATCTGCATAAAAAGGATTGTTTATTTGCTTTTCAATTTCTTTATTAAGCGATGCAAATTGTTTTTCGCTCCCTTTTAATTTTGTAAATTTAATATGTTCGGTTATTAGATTTGAAATATGTTTTATTTCTTTATCTGTTATTGGAGTTTCTGTATCTGGACAAATTCCATTATTGTATTGTTTGGCTATGGCTAAGTGGCTTTTTTTCCAAGTATCTTCTTTTTTAAATACAATTACATTTTTCTTTTCGGCTAATTTTAGTTTTGTTATGTCGTCTATTTCGGAATTGTTTATGTATTTTAATTCTAGCCAACCGTCAATTATTGTTCCTTGAATAATTATTTCTGTATTGTTTGTACAGGCATTTTTATAAATAAAACCATCTATTTCTTCATTCTTAAGTAGGTTTTCTAGTTTGCCTTTATCTGTATAACTG
>WFMU01000065.1 GCA_015488935.1 Flavobacteriaceae bacterium
AATACCATTAATCGCACAATTTTGGCAACCAATATATTGGAGTTTTATCCTTATTATTCCACTAATACTAATGGGATTGTACGATTATTTTCAAAAAAAACATGCTATACGAAGAAATTATCCTTTGCTGGGAAGGATGCGATATGTATTGGAAAGTATTCGACCAGAAATTATGCAATATTTTGTAGAAACCGATACCGAAGGAAGACCATTAAATAGAATATTTAGATCTATAATTTACCAAAGAGCAAAAAAAGAAAACGATACCATGCCTTTTGGAACACAAATGAACGTTTATAGAAGTGGTTATGAATGGATGGACCATTCTATGTACGCTAAAAATAATGTGAAAGATATAAAATATAGCAATTATCCAAGAATAACCATTGGAGGAAAAGATTGTAAGCAACCATATAAATCGAGTTTGTTAAATACTTCCGCAATGAGTTTTGGTTCTTTAAGTAAAAATGCAGTAATGGCAATGAATAAAGGAGCAAAAATAGGAGGCTTTGCACAAAATACAGGAGAAGGAGGAATTAGTCCATACCATTTAAAATATGGAGGTGATTTAATTTGGCAAGTAGGAACAGGTTACTTTGGTTGTAGAAGTGAAGATGGTACATTTAATGAAGAAAGTTATGCAAAAAATGCAACAAGACCAGAAGTTAAAATGATAGAACTTAAAATTTCACAAGGAGCAAAACCTGGGCATGGTGGTATTTTACCAGCAGTAAAAAACACAGAAGAAATTGCAAAAATAAGACATATAAAACCACACGAAGACGTACTATCACCACCAGCACATTCCGCCTTTTCAAATCCAACCGAGTTTATGTATTTTATAAAAAAAATGCGCGATTTATCTGGCGGAAAACCAATTGGCTTTAAACTATGTATTGGTAAAAAACAAGAATTTATTGATGTTTGTAAAGCAATGCTAGAAACCAATATTATGCCAGATTTTATTACCGTTGATGGAGGAGAAGGCGGTACTGGAGCAGCACCAGTAGAATTTTCAAATTCTATGGGAATGCCATTAAGAGAAGGTCTGGTTTTTGTACACGATACCTTAACAGGATTTAATTTAAGAAAAGATATTAAACTATTTACAGCAGGAAAAATAATAACAGGTTTTCACATGGCACGAGTAATGGCACTCGGAGCAGATGCATGTAATAGCGCAAGAGCAATGATGTTAGCAACAGGATGTATTCAAGCCTTAGAGTGCAATACAAATACCTGTCCAGTTGGTGTAGCTACACAAAATAAATCCTTAATGAAAGGTTTAGATGTTGATGATAAAGGACAAAGAGTTGCAAATTATCACGAAGAAACCGTACATAGTTTCCTAGAATTAGTGGCAGCAGCAGGTTTAACACATCCAAAAGAAATAACAAGAAAACACATAAATAGAAGAATTGGAATGCATAAAGTAGCAAAATATAGCGAAATTTATCCCGATTTTATCCCAGGATGTCTCTTAGAAAGAAAGACCATTCCATTACACTATCAAAAGTATTTCGAAAGAGAAATGGCAACATTATAGTTAGTTTTGTATCTTTGTGAATTAAATTAAAAATTATGCTTGTAGAATTTAACACATTACCCAATTCCTCTCGTGTGTGGATATACCAGTCTGACCGTACGTTTTCTGATGAAGAAGTAACCAAAATAAGTGCATTATTAGAAAATTTTATCCAGAATTGGAATAATCATGGCGATGGATTAAAAGCCTCTTTTCAAGTAAAATACAATCAGTTTATTATTTTAGCTATAGATGAAGATTATAAACCAGCCTCTGGTTGCTCTATAGACTCTTCGGTGCAAATAATAAAAAAAATAGAGCAAGAATTTACACTAAATATGTTTAATAGAATGCAAACCGCATTTAAAGATGGAGAACATGTTAATTTGGTATCTTTAGCAGATTTCCAAAAATATGCCAAAGAAAATAAAATAAATGCAAATACCATTGTTTTTAATAATCTTGTAAAAACAAAATTTGAATATGAAAATAATTGGGAGATTACAGCAGATAAAAGTTGGCACGCAAGATTTTTAAATTAAAAAAAGAAACAATTGAAAAAATATATACCCTTATTTGTAATATTATTAACTACAATGGTTGCCTTTGGACAAAGGAATCCTTTGCTAGTAAAAGATAGTATTGCACAACAGAAATGGACAGATAGTATTTTGTCGCAAATGACAATTGACCAAAAAATAGGACAATTGTTTATGTTAGCTGCTTATACTAATAAAGATAAAAAACATACAGATTATATAGAAAGTGTAATTAAAAAGTATGAAATTGGTGGACTTATTTTTATGCAAGGAACCCCAGAAAAACAAATAAAATGGAATAATAAGTATCAAAAAATTACCAAAGTACCATTACTAATTGCATTTGATGGCGAATGGGGTTTAGATATGCGTTTAAAAAATACCTATCGTTTTCCTTGGAATATGACACTTGGCGCAATACGTAACGACGCACTAATTGAAGCTTTTGGAAAACGAGTAGGAGAACAATGCAAACGAATGGGAATTCATGTGAATTTTGCACCTGTAGTAGATATTAATACAAATCCTAAAAATCCAATTATTGGAAATCGCTCTTTTGGAGAAAATAAATACAACGTAGCAAATAAGTCCTTAGCATTTACAAAAGGTTTGCAAAGTGAGCATGTAATGGCATGTGCAAAACATTTTCCTGGACATGGAGATACAAGTACCGACTCACATAAAATGCTACCAACAGTTAAATTTAGCGCAGAGCGAATAGATTCTGTAGAATTATATCCATACAAACAACTATTTAAAGCAGGAATTGGAAGCGTAATGGCTGCGCATTTAAGTGTACCAAGTTTAGAAAAAAATGCAAAATTACCAACCTCATTATCGCATACAGTATTAACCGATTTACTAAAAAATAAAATGCAGTTTAAAGGATTAATATTCACCGATGCTTTAAATATGAAAGGCGTATCCGAATTTGTAGAAGATGATATAGAACTGTCAAAATCATTAAAAGATAATAGAGGAAAAGTAGATTTAAAAGCACTCTTAGCAGGAAATGATGTACTACTATTTTCTGAAGATGTAAAATCTGCAGTAAAACAAATAAAAAATGCACTAAAAAATAAAACCTTAACCGTAGCAAGAATTGAAGAATCGGTACGTAAAATTTTAAATGCAAAATATTGGTGCGGCTTACAAAATTATAAACCAATTATTTCTAAAAATATACTTAGTGATTTAAATACTATTGAAGATGATGTATTGCATAAAAAATTAATGGAAAATGCAATTACACTACTAAAAAATGAAGATGTAGTTTTTCCAATACGAGATTTGGTAAAAAATAAAATAGCTTATGTAAAACTAGGCGAATCGGATAACGAAGTATTCTTAGATAGATTAGATGACTATACTACCGTTGATGTAATTAAAGAAAAAACAATTCAAGAAACACTGCAAAAATTAAAAGCATATAACTTGGTTATTATCGGATTTCATAAATCAAATGCAAGTCCATGGAAAAATTACCATTTTAATAAAAAAGATTTAGAATGGTTGCAAAAAATTGCAGCACAGAATAAGGTCATATTAAATGTATTTGCAAGTCCGTATGCCCTATTAGATATTGCTGATTTTAGTAATATAGAAGCCTTGTTATTATCCTACCAAAATTCTAAAGTAGCACAAAGTTTGTCTGCCCAAATGATTTTTGGAGCTGTTGGAGCAAAAGGAAAGTTACCTGTAAATATAGGAAATCAATTTAGCGAAGGTTTTGGACTGCGTTCGGCAAATTTAATGCGTTTATCTTTTGGTTTTCCAGAAGAAGTAGGTATGAGCACTCAAGGCCTAAATCGTATAGATTCTATTGCAAAAATTGTTTTAGATAAAAAAATGGCACCAGGTTTACAAGTATTGGTTTCGCGCTATGGAACGGTAATATTTAGAAAAAATTATGGGTATTATACCGATAAAAAGAAAACAAAAGTATCGGACGATAGTATGTATGATTTAGCTTCGGTAACTAAAATATTAGGCGCAACTTCTATGATAATGAAGGCAGAAGAAGAACATAAGTTTGAAATAAAAAATACATTAGGAGAAATAATGCCTTGGTTAAAAGGTTCCAATAAAGATACAATTACCGTAAAAGAAGCATTATCGCATAACGGAAGATTAAAAGCATGGATTCCATTTTATAAAGCTACTTTAGATTCTATTACAAGTAAACCATTAGAAAAATATTACAGAACCAAACGTTCTGAAAAGTTTAATATAAAAGTAGCAGAAAATTTATTTTTACGAACCGATTATAAAGATACAATTATACAACGTATTGCTGATGCTCCACAAAGAGAAAAAATAGGATATAAATATAGTGGATTTGCATTTTATTTGTTTAAAAAATATTTAGAAGAACAGTATCATAAAACTTTAGATGAGTTAGATAATTCATTATTTTATGCACCATTAGGAGCAAAAACATTAACTTACAAGCCATTAGATAAATTTAATAAATCGCAAATAGTACCCACAGAAAAAGACGATTATTATAGATATCAATTATTGCAAGGATATGTACACGATATGGGAGCAGCAATGTTAGATGGTGTGAATGGAAATGCAGGGTTGTTTGGCAGTTCAATAGATGTGGCAAAAATGATGCAAATGTACCTTCAAAATGGATATTATGGTGGAAAACGTTATTTAAAAAAGAGAACGCTCAAAAAATTTAATACAGCATATTATAAAAAAGATAGTATTCGTAGAGGATTAGGTTTTGATAAGCCTCAAATAAATAAAAAAGAAAAAGCAACCTGTGATTGTGTGTCTTACGAAAGTTTTGGACATAGCGGTTTTACAGGTACTTATACATGGGCAGACCCAGAAAGTGGTATTGTTTATGTATTTTTGTCAAATAGAGTGTATCCAAACATGTCAAATAGGGGATTGACAAAACAGGATATTAGAACCAAAGTGCAAAGAATAATACAAGATGCTATAATACAAAAATAAGAACCCCTAAAATAAATTTATTATGAAAAGATTAATTATCATTTTAGCAATAATTTCTTTTGCTTGTAAGACGGAGATAATTACAAATTCGTATAATGCAAATCCTTCAAATACAACAAGCAATGTGCATAGTACCACTCCTGTTGTAAAATCTAATACAATATTGTATTTTATTAGACATGCAGAAACTGTTGGTAATGGAGAAATTGTAAATCCAGACTTATCTGAAAAAGGAAAAAAAAGAGCAATGAGCTATGTTACCTATTTTGAAGATAAAAAAGTAGATTCCATTTTTACAACAAATTTTAAAAGAACGGTACAAACAATTACACCATTGGCAAAAAATAAAGGTATTAACCCAATATTTTACGACCCAAATGATATTGATTATAAAAACTTTATAAAGCAGAATAAAGGAAAAACGATAGTAGTAGTTGGGCAT
>WFMU01000066.1 GCA_015488935.1 Flavobacteriaceae bacterium
GGGCTCGGAGATGTGTATAAGAGACAGAGTTCCAGTTAAATTATTGATTGATACAGGTTCAGGAGATTCGTTATGGCTATTTGAAAATAGTAAATCAGAAATAAAAATACCAAAAAATAATTTCACAGATTTTTTAGGAAAAGGACTAAGTGGTAATATTTTTGGAAAAAAAAGTAAACTTAATTCGTTAGAAATAGGAACTTATAAATTTAAAGATTTATTGGTTTCTTATCCAGATTCAACCTCTGTATTAAACAATAAATTAGCCTATGATCGCAATGGTATTTTAGGTTCCGAAATTTTAAAGCGATTTTGTGCAATTTACGATTATAAAAATAAAAAAATCACCCTAAAAAAGAATAGAAATTATAACGATCCTTTTTATTATAATAAAAGTGGATTAGATATTATTCACAACGGAAAAATGTTGGTAAAAGAAATGTATTCTACATTTGATTATGCGAATAGCGAAGAGCAATTAAATAGCTCTAAAAGAGTATTGACATATCGTTATAATTATGTTTTTAAAAATGCATATTTGATTGTATCTGTAAAGAAAAACTCTCCTGCCGACCTTGCAGGAATTCAAAAAGGAGATGTTATTTTTGAAATTAACGGAACGCCAATTTATAACTATTCGTTACAGCAAATTACCGAAAAAATGTCGGGAAAATCAGGAAGTATTATAAAATTGCTAATTAATAGAAGAGGAGCGCAATATACATTTAAATTTCAATTAAAAGATTTGTTGTAATTACTTTAAACTTTTAACCTAATTTGTTTATCGATAGGTTAAATATTGATCATTAACTTTTCCGTATTTCAAAGAAAATAAATCTTTAATGTAATTTTGGTAAACTTTCCAAGGAGCTTTATCGCCTTGTTTAGGTAAAAATTTATTAGCTCTTAGAATATAACCAGCATCAAAATCTAATAAGCGTTCTGTCTTAATTTTTTTATCATCAAATACAGGAACACACATGGTGTAATTGTTTGTTGTTAGGTGGTTTAGTACTTTAGTAACAAATTGCGCATTTAAATCACATTTTAATGTCCATGATGAGTTGGTGTAACCTATTGCTACAAAAAAGTTTGGTATTTCACTTAACATCACACCTTTATAGGCATGTAAATTTGATGTATCTACTTTTTTATCATCTTTTAGCAATTCCATTCCTCCAAACATTTGTACTTTTAATCCTGTAGCTGTTATAATAATATCGGCATCTAATTGCTTATTAGAATTTAACAAAATTCCTTTTTCATTAAATGTTTTAATCGTATCTGTAACAATTTCTGCTTTATCACTTTTTAATGCTTCAAATAAATCATTGTCAGGTACAGCACATAAACGTTGATCCCAAGGTCCATATTTTGGATCGAAATGTTTATCGACATATTTATCTCCTAAACTTTTTTTAATTTTATTTTTTAAAATTTTTTTTAGTGTTTTTGGCCATTTTTGACAAGCATTATAAAAGGCTAAGTTAAATAAAATGTTTTTCCTTCTTGAGATTGTATGCGCAATTTTAGCGGGTAATATTTTTTTTAAAAAATTGGCGACTATATCTTCACTTGGCAAATTTAAAATATAGGTTGGTGAGCGTTGTAACATAGTAACCAATTTGGCTTTTTCTGCTAATATTGGCAATAAAGTAACGGCTGTTGCTCCACTACCTATTATTACAATTTTTTTATCGGTATAATCTAATTTATTATCCCAATGTTGTGGATGGATAATTTTTCCTTGAAAAGAATCTTTATTAGGGAAAGTTGGTGTGTAACCATTTTTGTAATCGTAATATCCAGAACACATATATAAAAATTTACATTGAATGTGTTCCACAGTATTGGTTTCTATATTTTCTACTTTAAGTAACCATCTTTTATTTTTGGTTGACCATGAAGAGGAAATTACTCTTTTATTAAATTGAATTTTTTTTCTAATATCAAACCGATCTGCAGTATCATTAATATATTCTAAAATATCTGGTCCATTTGCAATTGCTTTGGGGTTTTCCCATGGGCTAAAAGGAAATCCAAAGGTGTACATATCTGAATCGGAACGAATACCTGGGTAGGTAAATAAATCCCATGTACCACCAACTTTGGCTCTGCCTTCTAATATGGAATATTTAAGATTAGGACAACTATTTTGAATGCGATAAGCAGCTCCAATTCCTGACAAACCTGCACCAACGATTATTACATCAAATTCTGATTGTATATTTTCCATAGTTTATTTTTATGATTTAAAAGAAAGTTTTAATGTTAACAGTTCAAAAAACATTTTAAAATCAGATGCCAAAGAATACAAAGGATAAACAAATGTTGCAGGTTTATTTTTTTCAAAAGCAAAATGTCCAATCCATGCAAATCCATAACCTGCTAGAGGCACAAAAAACAAAAGTTTTAAATTGAAAGTTATTAATGCAATAAATACTAATGCAATTACAATACTTGTGCCTATAAAGTGTAAGACTCTACATGTTAAGTTACTATGCTGAGACAAGTAGTAAGGATAAAATTCCTTGAATGTTTTAAATCTATTTTTCATTTTTTAAATTCTATATTATAAATTTTCGGTCATTTTCAACGCTTCTTCTACCCAAATATATGTTTCTGTTCCAGGTATTGCATTAGCTATATTTTTCTTTTCACTTTTATTTCCTGTTCTAACAATTATCATTTTTTTAGAAGGAACACAAATTACTCTTTGTCCCAAAAGCCCAACCATAGCATATATTGGTGGATTGTTATTATAATCTGTCCATACGCCATAACCATAAATGGGATTTTTTATTTTTCCATTTAATGAATTAGGGTGTGTCATTGTATCAATAAATGTGGAATCTAATAATTGAGTACCATTCCAATTACCATTTTGTAAAAGTAGTTGCCCCATTTTTGCAAAATCACGTAAACGTGCAGCAACGCAACAAGATGCTTTTTCTATTCCATTTTCATTATCTAAAGACCAAGGTGCAGAAGTTTCCATGCCTAGAGGTTTCCAAAATTTTTCAGATAGATATTCGGATAAGGTTTTTTTGGTTGCTCTTGATATAATTATCCCTAATAATATGGTGTTTGCAGATTTATATTCAAATTTTTCTCCTGAAACGGAATTAAAATTAGTTGCAAACATTTGTTTTTCAAGATTTTCACCATAATAGGATTTTGCTGTTTCATTTAGAGGTAAATAATAACTCTCATTCCAGTTAAGCCCCGAAGTCATGGCCGATAAATCGCCAATTGTACAAGTTTTAGCTAAAGAATCATTTTTGTATTCTGGTAAAAAAACGGTTATAGGCTGTTTTAAATTTTTTATATATCCTTCTTCTATTGCTTTTCCTAAAAGCATAGTTACAAATGTTTTAGCTACGGAAAAAGAGTTTGTTAAACTAGAATCGGTATATTTGTCAAAATATTTTTCCTGTTTTCCGCGCTGGGACACCCTAAATTAAAATTCGAATAAATTTGAAATGTATTCTTGCTCTTCATTTAGTATTAGAACCCTTTCTTCGGTTGACTTTGTAAC
>WFMU01000067.1 GCA_015488935.1 Flavobacteriaceae bacterium
ACTTAAATCTTGTGATTATTGTTACAAGTTACAAAATTTTTATTTGACGTTGCGATAATTCTATTTTACCTTCTTTTTCTAATTTTTTTAATAACCTAGAAATAACTTCTCTAGAGGAGCCTAATTCATTGGCAATTTGCTGATGTGATTTTAATATGGTATTGGATTTGTTTAGTTGCGCTTTTCTTGTAAGATAATCTTCTAAGCGTTTATCTTTATTAGAAAAAGTTAAAATTTTAACCATTTCAATTACTTCCACAAATTTTTCATTAAATAATGCATATACAAACGTATTCCACTTCGGATAATTTTTACGAATGTGATTTAATTTTTCAATAGGAATTAAAACAATTTCGGCATCCTCTTCGACCACACCTCTAATATTGATAGCAACATTTTTTTCAGCTGCAATTATAGACATAATGCAACTTTCTCCAGGTTTAATATAATAAAGCAAGACTTCGTTACCATTTTCTTCTTCTTTATACACTTTTACTAAACCAGAAATTACCAGTGGAATAACTTTAACATAACTTCCTTCTTTTAAAATAACTGTTTCCTTTTTGAATATTTTAATGGTACTTATATTTTCAATTTCTTCCATTAATTTTATGGAAGAAGAAAATTGCGAAAAACTATTTTTTAAAGAATTTCTTATTGGCATTGTTTGTAAATAGAATAAAATAATTGTACTGCAATTTACAAAAAAGAATTGATTTTCTTAAAAAGGAATAAAGTAAAGATACTTTGTTTATTCCAGATGATCGCCACGTAATTTTCTAAATTTTTTCCGTGCATCTACCAAATGAATACTACTTCCATATTCAAATATTATTTTTTGATACATCTCTTTTGCTTTTTCTGTATCTGCAAGTTCATTTGCATATAATTCGCCTAATTGATAACATGCATCGTCTGCAAGAATACCAGTTTTATCTATTTGTATTATTTTTTGATAATTATTTTCGGCAAAAGCAAACTGTTTCATTTTTTTATACAATGCAGCTTGTTTATAAAGGGCTTCATCTTCAATAGCATGTCCTTTAAAATCTTTTAAAAGTACCGACAGCGTGTCTATGGCTTGTTGGTTTTTATTCTGATATGCCAATAAATCTGCGGTAGCATATTTTTTTAATGCAGTGCGAATTGTATCACCAGCAATATTATCGCCAATTAGTAAATTTAACTTTAAAGCATCGTTAGAAATTAATTTGGATGTAGCAGATTTTAAAACTTTTAATTGTGTTTTTGCCCAATCAAAATCTCCTTTATAATACGATGTTTTTGCAACTTTTAATCTAGCAGTTTGTGCCACATCGCTTCCACTTAAATCCGACTGTACTTGGCTGTAATTTATTAATGCTTGGTTAAATTTATTGGTGTAAACTAAAATATCTGCCAATTTTATTTTAATATCGCCTTTTACATATCTAGAACTAGCAACAGGCAATGCTTCTTTTAAAACGGTTAAAGCTTCGTTAGGTTTGTTTTTTGTGAAAACTAAAAAATCGGCATAGGCAATTTGGAGGTTTACCGTATTTCTACCTTTTCCGTATTTGGCAAATAAATCTTTAAATTTGGTATCTACAATATCGTAATCTTCGTTATTTTTTGCTGTTTTTATACCAATGCGTAACAATACGAGTTCTGCAGTTAAAATATCATTTTGATTATTTGTATTTTCGATAATAAAACGAAAGCAGTTTTTTGCAGTTTCAAATTGTTTTTCATTAAAACTAATAGCACCTAAATCAAAAATACGTTTTAAATCTTTAGAACTTCTTTTGTACAATGCTTTTTCTTGTATTAACGCTTTGTTGTAATCTTTTTGTTGCATATACATCCATGAAAGCAGTTTGTTCCATGCGTCATTTGGATTATTTTGTAGGCGTTTTAAAAGTAGTTTTCTAAAAATTTTATTGTTATTATTATTGCTATCATCTGTAATAAACTTACCAATATATCTTTGTATGGTAGCATAGTAGTTTATATTAGAAGCAACCATATCTAAATAGGCGTTAAACATATTGCCAATCTCTGCTTTTTCGCCATAAATATTTGCAATATATAGATGTAAATTTAATCTAGGATTTGCTTTCATTGCTTTGGTATAAACTTCCATAGCGTAATCTAGTAAGTGATTATCTTGAAATGCTTTTCCTGTTGCATAAGCAGATGCTGGATTTTTTTTAACAGCTTCTATTGCTTCTCGGTATAATGGTTCTGCTTTTTCTTTTAAATTTTGTAGTTGGTAATTGTATCCTAATTCTACTTTAAGATTTGGTCTTTTCGGAAAATGTGCAATCTGTTTTTGTATTAAATCCTCCGCTTTAACATAGTTATCGAGTTCTTGATAACACTTTACCAATTGTTTAAAATAAGCATTACTATTTTTATTTTTTTGATATAGTTTATTGTATATACTAGCTGCTTTTTGGTATTCTCCTTTTCTAAAATAATCGTAAGCTAATTGAATATTTTGTGCTTGTACAAAGCTTGTTATGGCTAAAAAGAAAAGGATTAGTATTTTTTTCATGGTTATTTTTATCGCAAAAAGTATTCCAAATATAGAAATAAAA
>WFMU01000068.1 GCA_015488935.1 Flavobacteriaceae bacterium
AATAAATATTGGTCTAGTAAAAAGTTTACCTTGCCAAATTTAAAAGAAGGAAGTATTGTTGAATGGAAATATAAGATAACCTCATCGCTTTGGCGAATAGAAGATGTTGTTTTTCAATATGATATTCCAATAAAGTATTTTGAAGCAAAAGTTAAAATACCTGAATATTTTATTTTTAAAGCAAACCCAAGTAAATATTACATTACAAAAATTGTAAAAAGTAAAGAGAATAGGAAAGTTAAATACTCTTATGCTGCAAAAGAATCTATCTACCAATCTATTAATACTAAACATAGTGGAAGTGTTGATTTTAAAGATATTGTTTATAATATTACCTTAAAAAATGTTAAGGCTTTAATAGATGAGCCTTATGTAAATAATATTGAAAATTATAGAGGAAAAGTAAAATTTGAATTAGTTGGAACAAAATTTCCAAATTCTATGTATAAAAACTTTGCCTATACTTGGGAAGATGTAACCGAAAGTATTTTTAAGTTAGATAATTTTGGTGGAGAATTAAAGAAATCGAACTATTTTAAAAAAGATTTAGAACAAATTTTATCAAAAACAACATCAAATACAGATAAAATAATACAGATTTTTAATTTTGTGAAAAACAAAGTTAAATGGGATGAATACTACGGTTTTACTACAAATAAAGGGGTTAGAAAAGCCTACAAAGAAGGCACAGGAAATATAGCAGAAATTAATTTTATACTAATAGCAATGTTGCGTGAAGCAGGATTGGATGTTAGTCCAATTTTAATAAGTACAAGGTCTCATGGAGTTCCATTATTTCCTACCAGAAAAGGTTTTAATTATGTAATTGCTGGTGTAGAACTGGATAATGAAATTGTTTTGTTAGACGCTTCGGAGCCATATAGTACACCAAATGTGCTACCAATTAGAGCATTAAACTGGCAAGGAAGAATTATACGAAAATACGGTTCATCTGCATTTGTAGAACTCTTTCCAAAAGTATATAGTAACGATGCTAATAAATTAGTTGTTAAATTAGATAACCAAGGAAATATTTCTGGATCTCTTAGATCTAGTTATAATAATTTATATGCCTTAAACAATAGAAAAAAATATGGAAAATTAAGCAAAGAAAGCTTAATAGAAAATCTAGAAGATAAATACAAACCTATTGAAATAGAAAAGGTACGAATTAATAATGTAGAAAAATTAGATAAAGTTTTAACTATATCGCTACAATATAAAGCAGAAGCACAAGCAGAAATAATAGATAATAAAATGTATTTTGCACCACTATTTTTTCTTCGAGATTCCGAGAATGTTTTTAAATCGGAAACTAGAAACTTTCCTATTGATTTTGGTTCTGCTTGGCAAGATATTTATAAAATAGTAATCCAAATACCAGATGGATATAAAGTAGAAAAACTACCAGAAAATTTTGAATTTAATTCCGAAAATAACGTAGGTAATTTTACCTATAAATCTACAGTAAAAGGAAATAATATTCTCCTTACGGTAACTAAAAAAATAAATTCGCCAATAATACCGTATAATTTTTATAAAGAGTTAAAAGAATTCTTTTCTAAAATGATTTTAAAACAAAAAGAAAAGGTTGTTTTAGTTAAGCAATAATTATTGTGCTTCGAACCTATCTAATAATTGATTGGTTTGTTGCCTTAATTTTTTCTTAAAAAAGGTTGTTTTACCAAGTAATAAACCTTTAAAACCAATTGCTTGTTTTGCCCATTGATGTAGATTAAAAGTATCTGTATGTTTACTAATTTTGCCTTCTTTAAACTCAAATTTAGCATCGATAATATTATGTACTTTGTTTCCTGTTTTACTAAAAGTATAATATGCTTCCCAATGTGCAGTGACTGTATTTTTACTACTACTAATATCTGAAAATTTAATTTTTAAATCCTCCGAATTTTTACATAACATACGCCACATATTTTTTGCTCTTTCACCCTTTAATTTACCAAAAGCAGGATCTTCAAAAACAATATCATTATGGTAACAAGCAACCATTTTTTCGGTATCTTTATTTTGAAAAGCAGTATAAAATGTATTAATTAATTCTTCCATAATAAGATTTTTTTACTTGTGACAAACAGGTAAAATTTCTCCTTTTACCAAACGATATCTATCTACCAAATCGGCTGTTATTTTTTTAGCATAATCTACTTCATCTACTTTAAAACCTACGGCACGTAGCCTATCAAAATAATCTTTACCATAAACACGAACATGGTCGTATTGTCCAAAATGTTTAGCGCGTTCTTCTGGCGAAGTAATACTAAAATCTTCATAGGTTTTTTCTAAGTTTAAATCTTGTGGTATTTGAAAAATTCCTAAACCATTTGGCTTTAATACACGATACAATTCTTGCATGGCTTTTTTATCATCTACAATATGCTCTAATACATGATTACAAAGTACAACATCAAAACTATTATCGTTAAAAGGTAAATCTAAAATATCCGCTTTAACATCTACAATTGGCGAATATAAATCGGCAGTTATATAATCTAAGTTTTTTAATTTTTTAAAACGTTTTAAAAAACATTGTTCAGGTGCAATATGTAAAACTTTTTTAGGAGTAGTAAAAAAATCTGTTTCGTTTTTTAAATACAACCATAATAAACGATGTCGCTCTAAAGAAAGGGTGCTTGGCGATAATACATTTGGTCTTTGTGTGCCATAACCATAAGGTAAAAATTTTCGAAATCCTTTACCATCAATTGGATCTGTGTATTTTGTTCCTTTATAAAATAGGGTGAAAAAAGGTCTTACTACGTAACTTATTTTTATTAAATAAGGTCTTGGAATAGTGTTTAGTATAGAAGAAAATAATTTCAAGTATAGAAGAAGTTTGTATTAATGTCCAAAAATACAACCCTAGATTTAAAATAACTAAAAAACATTATACCAATTTTAAATATAAATCATTGTTAAAAAAAGAAAATTTTCCAATACATGTTGACATACTGTTGTCAGT
>WFMU01000069.1 GCA_015488935.1 Flavobacteriaceae bacterium
AAATTCAATTAAAAAAAGACTTTTTTATCTTTTTATGACAAAAATCATATTTTAAAACAATCACTTCCGTTAATTTTGCATACACAAATAAGAATCAACATTTATTAAACTCAAAAAAAAATGAAATCAACCTATTACAAATTACTAGCTCTATTAGCTGTGTTTTTTATTTTTTCGTGCAAAAGTGACGTTAAAAACGAAGCTGCAAAAAAAACTACTGTTAAAACACAAAAAGAAACAAAGAATGAACATAAAGGTCAAGCCGCTGTAAAAGCGAGTAAAGATGAACAAGCAAATGTCTTACAAGTTGCTATGTCGTTGCCAGATTTTAAAACACTTGTTACTGCAGTTAAGGCAGCTGGTGTAGAAGATGCCTTAGTTAATGCTGGTCCATTAACCGTATTTGCTCCTGTAAATAGTGCATTTGACAAATTACCTAAAGGTACCGTAGCATCTTTATTAAAACCTGAAAACAAAACTAAGTTAGGTTTTATTTTAAAGAACCATGTTGCTCCATCTAACTATCCGATTAAACAATTAAAAAAAGAGGCTAAAAAAGGACGTAAATTATACATGGCTTCTGGTAAATATTTAACCGTAGAAAAGAAAGATGATGGCATTTATGTTGGCGGAACAAAAATATTAAAGTCTGTAAAAGTAAGTAACGGATGGATTCATGTAGTTGGAGACGTTATAGTTCCTTCAGATAAATAAGCAAAATAACTAACAACAAATAAATACAAATACTATAAACTAAATAAAACAAAAACAAATGAAATTCAAATTTTTAACACTACTTACTGTAGTCGCATTAATCGCTTCGAGTTGTGGAAACAAAAAAGACGATAAGCCAAGCAGTGAACCTGCAAAAAAGGAAGTAAAAACAGAAACAAAAAAAGTTGAAACTAATACAACAAAAATCGATTTAACTGCTCCTACTTTAGATAATAAAGGGATTGGTAGATTTAAAGATGTAAAAATTGCAGATAAAATAGATGATGCAATGGTTGCAAAAGGAAAAGCGCTTTATAAAACAAATTGTACTGCATGCCATAAATTTAAAAAGAAATATATAGGTCCTGCATTAAAAGGTGTTACTAAAAGACGTTCTCCAGAGTGGATTATGAATATGATTACCAACACCAAAGAAATGCTAGAAAAAGATCCGGTTGCAAAAGCATTAATTACAGAATATCACGCACCAATGGCACAACAAACATTAAAAGATGATGAAGTAAGAGCTATTGTAGAATATTTTAGAACAAAAAATTAAATCACAAATAATAAATTAACAAATCAAACAATAAATATGAAAACTATTTTTAAATCATTACTTGTATTGCTTGCATCTGCATTCGTTTTGAGTAGCTGTGCACCAACAACAAGTAGTAAAGAGACAAGAGGTAATGCTAAAGGAGCCATAGCTGGTTCTGCTGCCGAAAAAGTATATGTTGCGCCAGGAGAACACGACTCTCATTATGCATTTATTTCTGGTGGATTTAGTGGTCAATTAGCGGTATATGGTTTACCTTCTGGAAGACTATTTAGAGTTATACCTGTATTCTCTCAAGATCCAGAAAAAGGATATGGTTATAACGAAGAAACAAAGCCAATGTTAATGACTTCTCATGGTTTTATTCCTTGGGGAGATTCACATCATCCAGATATTTCACAAACTAAAGGTAGTGTAGATGGTCGTTGGGTATTTATCAATGAAAATAATACACCTCGTATTGCTAGAATTAGTTTAAAAACATTTGAAACGGAAGAAATTATCGAAATTCCTAACTCTGCAGGAAATCACTCTTCTTCTTTTGTTACAGAAAATTCAGAATACGTAGTAGCTGGTACTCGTTTTTCTATTCCTTATCCACAAAGAGACATGCCTATTAAAGACATGAAAGGGAATTTTAAAGGAGCCTTATCTTTCTTAAAAATAGATCCAGAAACTGGACACATGAAAATTGCCTTCCAAATTATGATGCCTGGTTTTAACTACGATTTATCGCACCCTGGTCGTGGAAAATCTCATGGATGGTTCTTCTTCTCTACCTATAATACAGAAGAAGCAAATACACTACTAGAGGTTAATGCATCTCAAAATGATAAAGATTTTATTGCTGCAATAAACTGGAAAAAAATCGAAGCGTATGTTGCTAATGGTGGTGGTAAAAAAGTACCTGCAAAATATGCACATAACCTTTGGAATGACGATATGCACTCTGCATCTACTACCATGGAAAAAGAAGTGTTAGTGGTAGAACCTAAAGATGTACCTGGAGCAATCTATTTCTTACCAACCGCAAAATCTCCTCATGGTTGTGATGTTGACCCAACAGGTGAATACATTATTGGTAACGGTAAATTAGCTGCTGCAATGACAGTACATTCGTTTACAAAAATGCAAAAAGCAATTAAAGATAAAGCCTTTGATGGTGAAAGATACGGTATTCCTGTAATTAAATTTGATGCTGTAAATTATGGTGTCTTAGACCAACCAGGTTTAGGCCCTTTACATACAGAATTTGATACTAGAGGAAATGCTTATACTACATTCTTTATTTCTTCGGAAGTGGTTAAATGGAATGTAAAAGATTTAAAAGTTATCGATAGACATCCTGTTTACTATTCTGTAGGTCACTTAATGATACCAGGTGGTAACTCAAGAACTCCAGACGATAAATATTTAGTTGCAATGAACAAAATTACAAAAGACCGTTATTTACCAACAGGTCCTGAAGTATGTCAATCTGCACAATTATTTGATATTTCTGGTGAAAAAATGGAGTTATTATTAGACTTCCCAACTATTGGAGAGCCTCACTATGCAGCTGGTATTGCAGCAGATAAAATAGCAGCAAACTCTCAAAAAATATATAAGTTGAGTGAAAACAAACATCCTTATGCTGTAAAATCTGAAGCAGAAACAAAAGTAGTTCGTAAAGGAAATGAAGTACATATTTATATGACTATGATACGTTCTCACTTCTCTCCAGATAATATCGAAGGTGTTAAAGTTGGAGATAAAGTATTTTTCCACGTAACAAACTTAGAACAAGATTACGATGTACCTCACGGTATAGCAATGATTGGTGCAAAAACTTCTGAAATGTTAATCATGCCAGGTAGAACTGCTACCATGATTTGGTACCCTAAAGAAGTTGGTGTATGGCCATTCTATTGTACCGATTTCTGTTCTGCATTACACCAAGAAATGCAAGGATATATTAGAGTTTCTCCTAAAGGTTCAAACACGCCTCTAACATTTACTTTAGATGGTGATAAACCAGGAGAAGAAGAATAAGATTTTTTAGTTAGTAGTAGGAAACGGGCAACTCATTCTCTCAAATGAGTGCTCGTTTTTTTTTAACACTAATTAAAGATATTTTAATCTTTTATGTAAGATTTGTTACGTTAAAACAGTACATAAAATTGTACCTTTATGGTATAATTACAAACCAATATTAAATATAAAATACAATGAAAAAATCAAGAATATTAATGGTAATCGGCGCACTCTTATTAGGTGCATTGTACTTTCTTCCATTATGGAAAATAACGCTGCTGGCTCCACAATATCCAGAGCCATTAGGCTTAAATATTCATATTACACACCTTTCGGATGGTGTGCAGTACAACGATGTAAAGAATATCGATTTATTAAATCACTATATTGGTATGGCTCACTTGCCTACCGAAGAAAATGTTGCCAAAAAAGAGGTAAAACCTTTTATTGAGTTTACTATATTTCCTATTGTAATAGGAATAATGATTGCTTTTGGTCTATTTGTTGGTTTTAAAGGAAATCGAAAATGGTACTTATATTGGATTATAATAATGGTCTTACTAGGTATCGCTGGATTATACGATTTCTATTTATGGTTAGCAAGTTACGGACATAACCTTGACCCAAATGCTATTTTAAAAATTACCGATCCTGTTACAGGGAAGCCTATGGGTTATCAACCACCATTTTTTGGTTATAAAAAGTTACTGAATTTCGAAGTTTATTCGTATCCTGCAACTGGTGCCTACTTTATTGTGGCTGGAATGGTACTCGCTTTTATTGCTTTTATTAGTGAAAAAAAAGAAATTAAATAAATATAT
>WFMU01000070.1 GCA_015488935.1 Flavobacteriaceae bacterium
CTATATTACTTATTACTATATTGGGACTGGTCATTTACAGCTATCTCAATAATGAAAAATACCAAGAAACCAAACAAACACTCATTGTAGAAAAAGAAGCTATTTTAGAGAATTTAACTAAAATGGAAGAACAATACAGTTCGGCAATTGCACAAAACACAACCCTATCTGAAGAACTAGAAGTACAAAAAAATAGTATTATTAATTTTAAAGATTCGCTAAGAAGATTAAAAAATACGAATTGGAAATTAATTAAATTCTACAAAAATAAAATAAAAGGATTAGATAGAATTTCAAAAAAACTTTTGAACCAAAATGATTCTCTTGTCAAAAAAAATGCAATACTTAATTCTGAAAATCAAGAGTTAGCACAAGAAAAAGAAACATTAACTACAACGTTAGAAAAACAAACTACCTATAATGACACTCTTGCAAAACAGAATTTAGTTTTAGCCAAAAAAGTAGCTATTGGTGAGGTAGTAAAAGCCAGTAATTTTAAAGTAACAACTTACAGACAACGCGGTAGTGGTAAATACAAAGAAAGCACCAGAGCAAGACGTGTAGATATGTTTAAAACAAGTCTCTTATTAAATGAAAATCCAATTGCAAAAGAAAGAGATATTATGACTCATGTTGTCATAAAAAAACCAGATGGTAGTGTTTTAATTGAAAAAGGTGTATTTACCAATAAAGATGGTGATCGTATAAAATTTTCTGAAGAAAGTAGCGTACCATATAATAAAACTGCCCTTGCTAGCGATATGATTATTTCTGTAGCAGGACGAAAACTAGCCAAAGGTATTTATAGTATTGATTTTTATGTAGAAGGTGTAAAAGTAGGTACTATTGAACACACACTAAAATAACAACTGAATTATTGAACTAATCTTTATCATTAACAAAATTAATTCATGGCATCAGATAGTAAAAATTTAGAAAACGACCATCTTAAATCGTTAAAATCGGACTTAGAAAAACAAATACGAGAAATAGAAACTCGTAAAAGAAATATCTCTGCCGTAGAAGCAGAAAAATTGGCTAGTTTAAAGACTGAACTTCAGCAAAAAACGGCAATTTCTATACAAAAAAACACTTCTAAAAATAAGATGAAATTAACAAAAAATATGATTTTGCCTATATTAATTATTGTTGTTTGTCTTTTAACTATTGCATACGTTTACAAATTACGATTGGATTTAGAAAATGAAAAAAAACTTCTTATCGAAAAACAAAAAGAAGAAATTGACTACAATAAAGATGCTATTTTTAAAGATGTTGAAGACGAAATTCCTGAAGATGAACTACAAAACATCGACCAATTTAAAGATGTGCCTGATGAAGACACTACAAAATAAAAAAATAGTTATACCTTTTTTTATAAGTAACGTTTTTGTGTAAAGTTGTTTTAGCAAAACAACTCTACCAATAGTAAAGCTATTTTAGCAAAACAACCCTGCCAATAGTAAAGTTGTTTTAGCAAAACAACTCTACCTACAATAAACTTCTTGCTTCTTACTTCTTACTTCTTACTTCTTGCTTCTTGCTTCTTGCTTCTTGCTTCTTGCTTCTAACATTATACATCCATTCGTCTTTTACCAAACAACAATAAAATTATTCTATTAATTTTAGACTAGTTGTAAGGTATTTTTCTATTTTTGCCAAATGGCAAAACAAGAAGATTTATTTAAGAAAGTAATTTCACATGCAAAAGAATATGGATATATATTTCAGTCTAGTGAAATTTATGACGGTTTAAGTGCTGTTTATGACTATGCACAAAATGGTGTAGAATTAAAAAAGAATATTCGCAACTATTGGTGGAAAGCAATGGTACAACTAAATGAAAATATTGTAGGTATTGATGCTGCAATTTTTATGCACCCAACAACATGGAAAGCCTCTGGACATGTAGATGCATTTAGCGACCCACTAATTGATAATAAAGATTCTAAAAAAAGATATAGAGCCGATGTATTAATTGAAGATTATTGTGCTAAAATCGAAAAAAAGATAGACAAAGAAGTTAGCAAAGCTGCTAAACGATTTGGAGATGCTTTTAACAAAGAAGAATTTATTACAACAAATGGACGTGTTTTAGGCTATCAAAAAAAAATAGATACCATATTAAAACGCCTTGGTAAATCTTTAGAAAACGAAAATTTAGCTGATGTAAAAGCACTAATTGAAGAATTAGAAATTGCTTGTCCACTATCTGGTTCAAAAAATTGGACCGATGTAAAGCAATTTAATTTAATGTTTGGTACAAAATTAGGTGCCGATGCTGCTTCTGCCATGGATTTATACCTACGTCCAGAAACAGCACAAGGTATCTTTGTAAACTTTGCTAATGTTCAAAAAACAGGACGTATGAAAATACCATTTGGTATCGCCCAAACAGGAAAGGCATTTAGAAATGAAATTGTTGCACGACAATTTATTTTTAGAATGCGCGAATTTGAACAAATGGAAATGCAATTTTTTGTTAAACCAGGTACGCAAACCGAATGGTACAAAAAATGGAAAGAAGAACGACTAAAATGGCATCTGTCTCTTGGTTTAGGTGCCGACAATTATCGCTTTCACGATCATGAAAAATTAGCACATTACGCAGATGCTGCTGCAGACATTGAATTCAAATTCCCTTTTGGTTTTAAAGAACTTGAAGGAATTCATTCTAGAACTGATTTTGATTTAAAAGCACACGAAGAGCATTCTGGCAAAAAATTACGCTTTTTTGATCACGAAACGAATACAAATTATGTACCTTATGTGGTAGAAACTTCTGTTGGTTTAGATAGATTATTTTTAGCCATATTTTCTAATTCGTTACAGACAGAGGATTTAGAAGATGGTTCTACTAGAGTAGTTTTAAAATTACCATCGATTCTTGCACCTATTAAAGTTGCTGTTTTACCATTACTTAAAAAAGAAGGTTTACCAGAAATTGCACATCGTATTATTGACGATTTAAAATTTGATTTTACAACAACTTACGACGAAAAAGATGCCATTGGTAGGCGTTATAGAAGACAAGATGCCAATGGAACTCCATTTTGTATTACTGTTGACCATCAAACAAAAGAAGATAACACGGTAACCATCCGCTACAGAGATACTATGTTACAAGAGCGTATTGCAATTAGTGATATTGCAACAATTGTTAGTAAAGAAATCGCTTTTAAAAAATGGCTTCGCTAAAAAAGACAAGTTCTAGTAGGCTTGAAAAAACACTTTCTTAAAAAAACGTCAATAACTAAAAAAGAAATTAATTCTATTTTTGGATAATAACGTAGTAAAAATTTGTATTTTTATAATATCAGTTTTAAAAATGCTTTTATAAAATTGAATTTATTGGTTGCAATATTAAAATATGATATTACACAGCTTTTTTTAATTCAATGAATGCTATTTTTGTAAAATTGTATTTCAAATTTTAAAAAGACAAATTTATGAATAAAAAGATAATCTTATTTTTAATGATACTACTACTGTCATTAACAGCAATTTATGCGCAAGAGTCACAAAACACAAAGAAAAAAGATACGTTAACTATTGGTGTAGATTTAATGAGTCGTTATATTTTTAGAGGAACTGAACTTGGAGGTGCATCGCCAAGTATTCAACCTAATTTAGCTTATACTCGTGGAAAATTTACTGTTGGTCTTTGGGGTGCTTATGCCATTAATCAAACGGCTGCTTCACAAGAAGCGGATATTTATGCCACTTATGCTGTTTCTGAAAAAATAAGCATCACTTTAACCGATTATTTTTTTCCAACGGATGATGGAAATTACAAGTATTTTGACTACGATAAATTAACAACAGTCCATCTTTTAGAAGCAAGTATTAGTTACTCTGGCACTAAAAAATTACCATTATCATTTTTAGTTGCAACTAATTTTTATGGTTCAGATCCTATTCGTTTGAATGAAGACGGAACACGAAAAGGCATTCAATACTCATCGTATGCAGAGTTAGGCTATTCCTTTAAAAGATTTGATGCATTTATCGGCTTTAATCTAACAAAACCTAATGAAAATATCGGTGAATCAGGATTTTACGGTGATACTTTTGGCGTTGTAAATTTAGGAATAACAGCAGCACGCAAAGTAAAAATTACGAATACATTTGACTTACCTTTAACTTTTTCATTAATAACTAATCCTCAAGCTCAAAAAATATTTTTTGTCTTTGGAATTTCATTATAATTAACCAAATAAATTTTTTAAACTATGTTTGATACAGGAACAACAACATTCATGATACTTTCTACAAGTCTTGTGATGTTAATGACACCAGGTCTTGCATTCTTCTACGGAGGTTTAGCAGGAAAACGAAATATTTTAGGAATAATGATGCAATCATTTGTTTCTTTAGGAATTACCACAATTCTCTGGGTAATAGCAGGATATTCACTTTGCTTTAGTGGAGGCGATGGCGGAATTATTGGGAATTTAGATTTAATGTTTTTAAACGGAATACCCTTTGACCAAGCTTATAGCGGAGCAGGAGGTAAATATCCAGAATACATTTTTATTGCATACCAAATGATGTTTGCTATTATTACACCTGCTTTAATTACAGGAGCATTTGTAAATCGTGTAACTTTTAAAGCGTATTTAATATTTTTAGTAGCCTGGCAATTATTTGTTTACTATCCGTTTGTACACATGGTTTGGGGTAACGGATTACTAGCACATTGGGGCGTTTTAGACTTTGCTGGAGGAATTGTAGTACATGCTACAGCAGGTTTTGCAGCTTTAGCTTCTGTTTTTTATGTAGGGAAACGAAAAGATACGCAATCACCACCGAATAGTATTCCGTTAGTAGCTATTGGTACAGGTTTACTATGGTTTGGATGGTATGGATTTAATGCAGGTAGTGAATTAAAAGTTGATTCAGTTACAACTTTAGCCTTTTTAAATACCGATGTTGCAGCTTCTTTTGCTGCGATTACTTGGTTATTAATAGAGTGGAAACGTGAAGGGAAACCAAAATATGTTGGTTTACTTACTGGTGCTGTAGCAGGTTTAGCAACCATTACACCAGCAGCTGGTTTTGTTCCACTTTGGGCAGCTATGTTAATTGGTATTGCTGCAGGTGCGTTTACTTATGGAGCAGTTCAATTGAAAAACCGTTGGGGTTGGGATGATGCTTTAGATGTTTGGGGAGTTCATGGAATGGGTGGATTTTTAGGAACAATTTTATTAGGAGTATTTGCCTCAAAAGCGATTAATGGTCAAGCAGGTTTAATTGAAGGAGATACAGCCTTTTTTATGAAAGAAGCTGTTGCTGTTATTGGTGCTTCAATCTATGCTTTCTTGTTTACTTACGTAATGTTGGTACTTATCAATTTTATTACTAAAGTTAAAGTAAGTGAAGTTGAAGAAGTAGAAGGTATTGATGCTGCAATTCATGGAGAAAAAGCTTACGATGAAGGTGCTTTATAGTAATAATAAATCCGATATTGTTGCCAAAAATGGTTGGTAATTTATTAACGATAGGATTATCCTTATATAATAGAAAGAACTTTCTTTTGAAAGTTCTTTCTATTATTTATTTAAATAAAACATTGTATTTCGGTATATTTTGATTTCATTTCAAAAAAATTAGTTCCGTCATATTTCTTTAGCAATCACAATACTTTTCAGCTGTCCTTTTTCTGTTGAAAAACGTAATTACACTTTAATACTTTTATCGTAAGGTACATTTTTTAGTATGTGTTCTATAACACCTACACGTGCAATTGTTTTTTTATTTGCTCGTATTACTTTAAAACGAATGGCTCCTTTTTGTTTTGTATTTGAAAACATTTTCTTTTTATAATCGGTATATACATCCCAAAGGCGTTGTGCATCTTCATCTACTTTTGTCATTTTCCATTGTTTTAATGGGTCTGCTTTTATTTCTGCAAAACGTTTTGCTTGTTCGGTTTTAGAAATAGACATATATATTTTTACAAGAATAGTTCCAGATTCGGTAATCATACTTTCGAAATTATTTACTTGTTTCATAAATATGTCATATTCTTCTTTGGTACAAAATCCGTTTACAGGTTCTACTACTGCTCTATTGTACCAACTTCTATCAAAAAATACAATTTCTCCTGCTTGTGGTAGTTCACTTACATACCGCTGAAAATACCATTGTGTTTTTTCTACTTCGGTTGGTTTTGGCAATGCAACTATTCTTAAATGACGTGGATTCATTTTTTCGGTTACTCTACGAATTGCCCCTCCTTTTCCTGCAGCATCTCGTCCTTCAAAAATTACAATAACGCGTTTACCATTATTAATTACCCATGTTTGTAGTTTTATTAATTCTACTTGGTATTTTTTTAATTTTTTTTCGTAATCTACATAGCGTATTGCTTTTTCGTAGTTTAAAGGCTCTTTGCGCAATAATGCCAACATTCCTTTTTTAGAGTTTAGCTTTTTAAGGTTTTGTGCTGTAAATAATGTATTCTCTTCCATCTTAAAACTGTTTTACGGATCTATAATAACGCATTACCACATTTGGATCTGGCAATATACTTGTTTCTGCTTTTTCTTTTCCATCATAATTAAATTTGGATAATACATAGCGCATACTTTCTAATCTTGCTTCTAGCTTATTGTTTGTTTTTATTACAATCCACGGGCAATAAGAGGTATGTGTTCTACTAAACATTTGCTCTTTATAGAATGAATATTCTTTCCACAAGGCTTGTCCTTTTTGATCTACTGGACTAAATTTCCATCGTTTTAATGGGTTTTCTAATCTACTAGTAAATCGTGCTTGTTGTTCTTCTTTGGATATAGAAAACCAAAATTTTATTATTTCTACACCAGATTCGTATAACATGTGTTCAAATTCTGGTACTTGTACCATGTATTGTTTGTACTGCTCTTCTGTACAGAATCCCATCACTGGTTCTACTACGGCTCTATTGTACCAACTTCGGTCAAAAAATACTATTTCTCCAGGGTTTGGCAGTTGTTTTATATAACGTCTAAAATACCATTGTCCTTGTTCTACTTCGGTTGGTTTAGATAGGGCTACCAATCGCATAGAACGTGGATTTAAATGTTCTATAAATCTACGTATAGAGCCTCCTTTTCCTGCGGCATCTCTACCTTCGAAAATAATGGCTACTCGCTTGTTATTTTTTTGTACCCATTGTTGTAATTTTACGAGTTCTACTTGCAAAAATCGCAATTCTCTTTCGTATTGTAATATATTCAATACATTTTTTATTGGAACTTTACGTTCCTTAGCAATTGCAATAAGTTCTTCCTTTGTTTTTGCCTTTTCGAAATCTGCTCTTGTAAGCTTATTTTTTTCTTCCATAAAGTATCTTATTTGATACTCAAAGATACGAAATAAGTACTTTACATAAAATAAAAAACGGGAGTATTTTTATTTTTTACTTTACACAACCTGATGCATTATTAGAAATAATAAGTTTTGTATCTGGTGGTGATATATATGGTATTCCTAAACCTAATCCTCTTAATATAAATAGGATTCCTATAATAATTACAAATATTGGTATGGCTTTTTGAATTTTATTTCGCAGAGATACTTTTAAGAAATTTCCTGTAAATACGGCTAAGGTCATCATTGGTACGGTTCCTAATCCAAACAAAAACATATACGATGCTCCTAGTATTGCGTTGGATGTTGCTATAGAGCCAATTAATGCCATATATACTAAGCCACATGGTAAGAAACCGTTAAAAAATCCGATGAGAAAAATAGATTTATTGGATTTTTTATTGAGATATAGTCCCAATTGTTGTTTTACTTTTCCTATTAGTTTGTATATGGGTTTGGTAATACTAAATCTGTTAAAGACAGAAATCGGAATTACAACGGTTAGTATCATAATAATTCCCATTAAAATGGATAATCTTTGCTGAAAACCTGCTAGATATAGCCCTTTTCCTATTATTCCAAACAAGATGCCTATTAGTGTATAGGTCAATAGTCTTCCAAAATGATATAGTGTGGTTTGGAAAATCATTTTGGCTTTGCTTGTTCTATCTAATGGCAATACAAATGCTATGGGTCCACACATTCCTATACAATGAAAACTTCCTAACAATCCTAGTATAAATGCTGTGTACAACATATTTTATAAGTGCTATTTTATTTAATAATTATATTTATCATTAAATTGATATTTGGTGTTATTTGCTTTCCAACTTATTTTAACGTTGTACATGCCTTTTACTATTTTTTTTTTGCTTATTAGCATGCTATTATTTTCTAATTTAATTGGTACTTCAAAATCTAATTTTTCATTAGATGCTCTTTGAAATTTTACGGTTCCTTCAGTTATTTTATAATCTGATGGAAATGTGACTTGTATTCCTCCTGCTACATTTTTTATTTTTACTTTAGTTTTTAATGTTTTTGCATTTGCTTTTGCGTCAATTTCTTGTTGGTAATTTATTTCGTCTTTATAGTATTCTTCACTTACTAAGTGATGGTCGTATTTATCATTGGTAAATGATTTATATACAAATGTTAGTATGAATACAATAAATGCAGTCATAAATATAGCAATTCCTGTACCCCAATTTATCTTCATAATTAGTTTATTTATTTGTTATTTTATTGGTCCTGGAAAATTAGTTATTACCGTTTCTATTAACTTTCCTTTAGAATACACTCCTATCTTAATTTTCTCTTCGGATGATTTTAAATCTACTTTTGGTATCAATACAAATATGGTTCCTTCTGCTAAACCTTGTTTTTTAATTTCTGTATTTCCGCCAATCATGGTAATTTCTCCTTTATGATTTATTAATTTTAGAGATACATCATCTATGTGTTTTACTGTTTTATTAATGACTTTAAAGGTATATACATTTTTTATATTTTCGCCTTCGGTATAAAACATTTTTCCTGGTAATCTTACAATAGTTGCATCTACATCATTTCTAACAAACAATAAGGATATGAGTAAACCAATTAATAAAAGCAGTACTGCCGAATAAAATTTTAACCTTGCTGTAAGCTTAAATTTTTCTCCTTTTGCAATATTATCTTCCGAAGCATATTTTATAAGTCCTTTTTCGAAACCTACTTTATCCATTATCTCATCACAAGCATCTATACAGGCGGTACAATTTACACATTCTAATTGGGTTCCATTTCTAATATCAATTCCTGTTGGACATACTGCCACGCATTGTTTACAATCAATACAATCGCCGTATCCTAATGCTTTTCTATCTTCATCTTTGCGTATTTTTTTTCTTCCTTTTTCGTTTTCTCCACGTTTGTAATCGTAGGCTACATTTATGGATTTATTATCTAATAACACGCCTTGTAATCTTCCATACGGACATACAATAATACATGCTTGTTCTCTAAACCATGTAAATACAAAATAAAATACTCCTGTAAACACCAATAGTTTAATAAAGGTTCCCAAGCGTACAAATGGTCCTTCTTTAATATGTTGTATTAGTTCATCGCCTCCTATAAAGTAGGCTAAAAACACATTGGCTATGGTAAAGGAAATAATAAAAAATATGGTCCATTTTAATGCTTTTTTTCTTATTTTTTCTGGGGTCCATCCTTGCTTATTAAGTTTTATTTGTTTGTGTCTATCTCCTTCAATGGCAAATTCTATTTTTCGAAATACCATTTCTAAAAATATGGTTTGCGGACACATCCAACCACAGAATATACGTCCAAATATTACTGTAAACACAATAATAAACACCACTCCTACTAATACGGATATTACTAATAAATAAAAATCTTGTGGCCAAAATGGGTATCCAAAAATATTAAATTTCCGTTCGGATAAATTAAGTAACATAAATTGATTTCCTCTTACTTTTATAAAAGGAAAGGTTACTAACATGGTTAATAGAATCCAAGATACATAGGTTCTATAATTTGTAAATTTACCTTTTGGTTTTTTAGGATATATAAAATTTCTTTTTCCTGAATCATTTATGGTTCCGATGGAATCTCTAAATACTTCTTTTTCTTGACTTGCCATAATTCTTTTGTAAACTTCTATTATTCTTTAGCAAAAGTACCATTTAAAAATGAAATAATAAGCAACTTTTGTCACTTACAAACTGTTAAAAACAACTGTCTTAACATAAAAAACAGCGATAAAAAAACCAAGCAAACTTCAATTTCTCTTGAAACTTGCTTGGCTACTTTCTAACTAAAAAACTAAATTATTATAATACTACTTATTTATTAGTCCAAGTTATATCTCCTTGTGGTGCTTTAGGGTTTGCTGGTGTTGTTCCTTGTAAAGAAATAATATAACTTGCTAATAGTTGTCTTTCTTCTTTGGTTATTGAACTTTCCCATGCTACCATTCCTTTTCCTGGTCTTCCTCCTTTGGTTATGGTATTAAAAATATTTTTTATTCCTCCACCTAATATCCATTTATTGTCGGTAAGGTTTGGACCTATTCCGCCACCTCCATCTGCTCCGTGACATGCAAAACAGGTTTTTTCGGTAAACAACTTTTTTCCTTGTGCTAAATGTGCTGCGTCTGTATATGCTTTTGCTTCGGTATATTTTTCGGGATGTGCTTTTTTGTCTTTTTCAATCCAAGCAGCTACTTCTTTTTTTCCTTGTTCTACCGATTCTGCATATTCTTTTTCTTGGTTATAATTTCCCATAAAAATCATAATGTAGTAAAAAATACTAATTGCTATGGTTATATAAAAACCATACAACCACCACGGTGGTAATACATTGTCTAATTCGCGAATACCGTCGTAATCGTGATCGGTCATTATATCTTCTTCTTTGCCTATTTCATTGGCTTTTGTCATTTTTTTAATGAACCTCTGCCAAGCGGATAAATTTTCTATATTATTACTCATTTTCTTATGTATATTTTTTTGAACTTTATATAAAGTTTCCTTATTATTTTAATCTTCTAAAGGTAAATTTTCAATTTCTTTTATCTTACTTTTCTTCATTCGTAATACGATGATAAGCATTACTACAAATACAGTAAAAAAAGTAATTAGCGATATCATTGGATATATTGCTACACCATCAATAGATTCTAAATTATGTTTTATAAATCGTAACATCTTATTTGTTTTTTATATCTGTTCCTAAACGTTGTAAGTAGGCAATTACTGCAACGACTTCTTTTTTCTCAATATGGGCATCTCCATAATTTTTCACATAATCTGGATCTTGTCGCAACTCTTGTTCTATTTCTTTTGCTTGTTCTTGTAAGGCATAAGGTGCATATTGAATTTCGGTATCTGTATATGGTACACCAACCGCTCTTAAACCTTCCATTTTACCTTTAATATTACTATAGTCCAAATCATTTTTTGTAAACCATGTATATTTTGGCATAAAGTTACGTGTTGTTCCTAAGATTTTATCTTCCATAGGAGAAGTTATCATTGGATTTTGGAAATGGTTAAAATGCCAGTTACTATTATATTTTTTACCTATACGGTGTAAATCTGGTCCTGTTCTACGTGATCCCCAAAGGAATGGATGGTCATATACAAACTCTCCTGCTTTAGAATACTCGCCATATCTTTCTACTTCGGAACGGAATGGTCTAATCATTTGTGAATGACAGTTGTTACATCCTTCTCTAATATAAATATCTCTTCCTTCTATTTCTAAAGGTGTATATGGTTTTACAGATGCTATGGTTGGTACATTTGATTTTACAAGTAATACTGGTACAAATTCTACCAAACCTCCAACTAATATTGCTACGGTAGCAAGTATGGTAAATAAAATGGTACGTCTTTCTAACCAAGAGTGCCAATGTTCTCCTGCTATTCTTTTAGAACTTATTTGTTTTAATGGCAATGCTTCTGCTAGTTCATCTTCTACTTCTTCTCCTTGCTGTGCTGTTTTTATTAAGTTGTATGCTAATAAAACAAAACCTGTTAAGTATAAAGTTCCTCCTAAAGCACGCATCCAATACATTGGTAATATTGCTGTTACGGTTTCCAAAAAGTTACCATATACTAATGTTCCATCTGGATTAAATTCTTTCCACATTAAAGCTTGCATAAATCCTGCTATATATAATGGTATGGTATAAAATAAAATACCTACGGTACCAATCCAAAAGTGGGTATTTGCTAATTTTTCGGAATATAGTTTTGTTTTAAATATTTTTTCTGCTAACCAGTACAGCATTCCTGAAATGATAAAACCATTCCATGCTAATGTACCTACATGTACGTGTGCTACAATCCAGTCGGTAAAATGCGCTATGGCATTTACGTTTTTAAACGATAACATTGGTCCTTCAAAAGTTGCCATACCATAGCCTGTAATTGCTACCACAAAGAATTTTAATATGGCGCTTTCTCGTACTTTATCCCATGCGCCACGTAGTGTCAATAATCCATTAATCATACCACCCCAAGATGGGAATATTAACATTACAGAAAATACGGTACCTAAGTTTTGTGTCCAACTTGGTAAGGCTGTGTATAGTAAGTGATGAGGTCCTGCCCATATATATATAAAAATTAAAGACCAAAAGTGAATGATGGATAATCTATAAGAATATACAGGTCTATTTGCTGCTTTTGGTACAAAATAATACATCAGTCCTAACATTGGTGTTGTTAAGAAAAATGCTACGGCATTGTGCCCGTACCACCATTGTATTAAGGCATCTTGTACACCAGCATAAACAGAGTAACTTTTAAATGCAGATACTGGCATTTCTAAGTTATTAAATATGTGTAATACTGCAATGGTTACAAAGGTTGAAATATAAAACCATATTGCTACATATATATGTCTTTGTCTTCTTTTTAGTAAGGTTCCTAACATATTAATTCCCATCACTACCCAAATGAGTGTAATGGCAATATCTATTGGCCATTCTAATTCTGCATATTCTTTAGAAGAGGTTAAACCTAATGGTAGGGTTATTGCTGCTGCAACAATAATTAATTGCCATCCCCAAAAGTGAATTCTACTTAAGGTATCGCTAAACATTCTTGTTTTTAATAATCGTTGCATGGAATAATACATTCCTACAAAAAAGCCATTTCCTACAAAGGCAAAAATTGCTGCATTGGTATGTAATGGTCTTAATCTTCCAAAACTAAGCCATGGAATTCCTTCCATATAATTTGGAAATAAAAATAAAAAGGCGACCATTAATCCAACGGTCATACCAACAACTCCCCAGAGAACTGTTGCCCAAAAAAATAGCTTCACTATTTTATTATCATAATAAAATTGTTCTTTCTGCATAATTTAATTGTTATTTTAGTTTATATTTAAGTTAGTTATTTTTTTCTTTTTTTATTAATTCGTCTTCAAAAAGCATACGTACGGATGGCGTATAGACATCTTCGTATTGTCCAGATTTAACAGATTTTATAAAAATAACTAAAAAAAGTATTGCAATTACAATACTCACTCCTATCATTATATAAATTACATTCATTTTTTTAGTTAGTTATTTTTAACAATTGCAAATATATCACTAATGTTTTATAGTTTTTATGATATTTATCATTTTTTATTAAAGTTTCATTTCCAATTATCCCTTATTTTATAAGGGTTTGATTGTAACAATTATTACAATTAGAAAAAAATAG
>WFMU01000071.1 GCA_015488935.1 Flavobacteriaceae bacterium
AACATACTGAAACAGCATTAGTTATAAAAGCTAAAAAAATGTAAGGAAAAAGTAAATAATATTTTGGTTAATTCCTTGTTAATCAGAGGCGTTTTAAATCATTTTTTGTAAAATTCCATTCTGGAGATTGCAATAATTCTAAATTTAGTTGCATATTTTATAAAAAGAAGAATACGATTTTGACTCTTTATTTGTTTTATACCAATTTACCTTATATTAATTGTAAAGTAAAATACGCTATATAAATTAATATCCAATTTTTGTTCTTACACGATTAAGGACTTCATCAGCAATTTTTGTTGCTTTTTCGGCACCAATTTTTAGCAGTTTATCAATTTCAGGTAGATTATTCATATAATAGTTGTACAATTTTCTTTCTTTAGCAAATTTATCAATTATTAATTCGTAAAATGCTTGTTTTGCATGACCATAGCCATAATTACCATTCAAATAATTGCTTCTCATCTCTTCGATTTGCGCCTCTGTAGCCAATAATTTGTACAAAGCAAATAGATTACAAGTATCTGGATTTTTTGGGTCTTCCATTGGCGTTGAATCTGTTTTTATTTTCATTATTTGCTTACGCAGTTTTTTATCATCTAAAAAAATATCGATAATATTTCCTTTCGATTTACTCATTTTATCGCCATCTGTACCAGGAACTAACATGGTATTTTGGTTAATCTTCTCTTGTGGTAAAACAAAAGTTTCTCCAAATTTAGTATGAAATCTAGAAGCAACATCTCGTGTTATTTCTAAATGTTGTTTTTGATCTTTCCCAACAGGAACAATTTCTGCATCGTATAATAAAATATCGGCAGCCATAAGCATAGGATAATTAAATAATCCAGCATTAACATCATCTAATCTATCTGCTTTATCTTTAAAACTATGTGCCAACATTAAACGTTTGTACGGAAAAAAGCAACTCAAATACCAAGAGAGTTCGGTTACTTGTGGAATATCACTTTGCCTGTAAAATACAGTTTTGTTAACATCTAATCCAAAAGCAAGCCATGTAGCTGCTGTACTATAAGTATTTCCTTTTAAAGTTTTACCATCTTTTATTTGTGTAAGTGAATGCATATCTGCGATAAATAAAAAAGATTCGTTTTTGGCATCTTTACTCATTTTAATCGCAGGAATTATTGCTCCAAGGAGATTTCCTAAATGTGGTGTTCCTGTACTTTGAATTCCTGTTAATATTCTTGACATATTTTTTTTAGTATAAAATTAAAAAAATGAATACATACATTTTAGAACAAAAATAGCAAAACCTATGTAGAAGAGAAGCAAAGACCAAAGTTTTTTTATTACTTTTGACACTTATCATTAATATATGAAAATTTTAAAAAATATTTTTATTCTCTTTTGGAGGATTTGGTTTTATGCTTGGGTATTGTTTTCTATTGTGGCAATTTCTCCAGTATTGTTTATTATTATCTCTAAAGAAGCGTGGTATGCTACTTTTTTTAAAATAGCAAGAATTTGGTCTAAAACCATTTTATTTGTAATGGGTTTTAAAGTAGAAGTTGCTTTTGAAGAAGTAATTGATCCTAAAAAAAGCTATTTATTTTGTCCTAATCATACCTCAATGATAGATATTATGTTGATGTTTGCAATCACAAAAAATCCATTTGTTTTTGTTGGAAAAAGAGAATTAAAAAAAATTCCTGTATTTGGTTATGTTTTTAGAAAAACAAGTATTTTAGTTGACCGTAGTAGTAGAAAAAGTTCAAGACAAGCATTTAATGATGCAAATAGAAAATTAAAAAATGGTACTAGTGTTTGTATTTTTCCAGAAGGAAAAGTGCCAGATGACCAAAGTATTATTTTAGATGAATTTAAAAGCGGTGCATTTCGTTTGGCAATTGAACATAAAATCCCAATTGTACCAATTTCATTTTACGATTGTAAAAAACGTTTTTCTTATACTTTTTTTAGCGGAAGTCCCGGAAAATTAAGAGTAAAAGTCCATAAATTTATCAGTACAGAAAACTTAACGATGGAAGATAGAAATAAACTTAAAGAACAAACTTTTAAAGTGATTTATACGAGTTTGGTCGATGATATTAATAAAAAACTCAAATAACATGAATTTTATATAAGACTCACATACATAAATGTGAGATTGTTTAAAAAATTCCTTTTTTGTGCCCTATTTTTGTTTTTCATTGCTTAATGATGGTAACAAAACCAAAGAAAAAACAAATAAAAGGCAATCTTATTTTATTCAAATATTACCATTTATTTGTTTTCTATACATAAAATTCTTAGTAGAATTTAAGTTAAAAAGCGTTTTTGTAATTTTTAAAAGTTTAAAAAGGCTCATTATCTTGTTCCTAATCTAGTAATTCTAATTAAAAAATTTAGATTATTGGAGTCTTCAAAACGATCGTCGTCATCTTCTTCGATACCTAATCTAATTTGACCAGCATGGCGGCGACCAGCCATAATTTTACTTGCATCTGAATTTGGTATTACATGTATCTTGCGATTTGCGAATAAGGTAATTTTCTTCATAATAAAAGGATTTAAGGTTAATAAATAAAAGGGATATAAAAATATTACATTTTTACTAAATTATAATTGTTTTATTAATAATATTGGAATTTTCTAAATAATTTTTGACT
>WFMU01000072.1 GCA_015488935.1 Flavobacteriaceae bacterium
TATGCTTACCAATGTAAGTAGTGCGTGTAAGATACGACAAAGTTTAAAAAATGGCGAACTATTTATCACTCATGGCAATAGATATACACACATTTTAACCATGGATAACGCAATAGAGCACATGGTATTATTTTTAACCAAAAATTAAATAACAATTATGAAAAAATCATTAATTTTAATAGTATTTTTGAGCCTACTATCTTGTAAAACAAAAGCACAAGAAAATGTAGCAAAATCCGATACTAATAAAAAAACAAAAGTAAAAATGACCGATAAAATAAAAAAAACAGAAGCAGAATGGCGCGCACAGTTAACCGAACAAGAATACCACGTATTAAGAGAAGCAGGAACAGATAGACCAAGTGAAGGAGGATATACCTCATTTTTTGAAAAAGGAACTTATGTTTGTAGAGCATGTGGTACACAATTATTTGAATCTAACTCCAAATACAAATCACATTGCGGATGGCCATCTTTTGATGATGCTATTGAAGGAACTATTATTTATAAAAAAGATACTTCTTTAGGACGAGTTCGCACCGAAATTATTTGTGCAAAATGCGATAGTCATTTAGGGCATGTTTTTGACGATGGTCCAGCAGATACTACAGGAAAACGCTATTGTGTAAATACCTCTTCTATAAAATTTGTGAAGTAAGTTTTTTGAAAAATGGGAAGTGGTGGAAGTAACTATTTGGAAAGTTTTGCACTCTAATTAAAGTAGGAAAAATATAAATTGTATTTTTGGGTATTAGCATTTAAGTTTGGTTGATAAAAGATTTTGAAAGACGGAACTTTCTATTGTGCTTTCGTTACTATTTTTTATACAATATTGACTGTAGTTTATTATTTTTAGTAGATTTGTATTTTAGAACTGTGGAAGAACAAGGATATATAGAATTAAGAGTTACCAATAAGGACAACACACTTCGTCCTAAGGATATTGATATAAATGAAGTGAAAGATTTTATATCAGATGTTGAGTCATTTCTATATCCTAATCGTAGAGAAAAGCGAAATAGACCACATATATCTTATGATATTGAAGAGGGATCAGCCAAGCATAAATTCTTTTTGCCAATTACAGCTGTTATTTTATTCAATGGATTAACCAGAGAAATAAAAAACAGAAATAACCTTGATTTTTTAGATTATAAGAGGCAATCAATAATTGACAAGTTTCAAAAAAAAGCAATTGCGAAAGGTTATGTTATCGAATTTAATAATTCCATTTCAAAAGAATCATCACTTATAATAGATTATACTACAAATTTTGAAATGATAGCACCTACTTTTTACGAAAGTGAGTTTTATCTTTATGGTGAAATTTATCAAGAAGGAGGAAAAACCCCAAATTTACATATTAGTACAAAGAAATACGGTAATCTTACCATCTCTGCAACTAAAGAACAGATTATGGATGGTAAAAAGAAAACATATAAGCTATATGGTATTAAAGTCAGAGGTAAAAAGAGTTTTGAAGACGATTCATTATCTGATTTAGAATTAGTAGAGTTTATCCAATATAAACCTGTTTTTAATAAGTCTCTTTTAGAAAAAGTGATTGAAAAAGCATCTGCCAATTTAAGTAAAATAACAAATATAGACGTTTGGCTGAATGAAATAAAAGCAGAAAGAATATGAAAGGAATAAAAAGTGTACTTTTGGATAGTTCTTTTTGTATTCGTTTATTGAAATCAGACGCAGATTATCATCAAAATACAGTTGATTACTTTAAATTTTTTTTGGATAATGGAATAGAAATGTATCTATCCACCATTGTTGTTAGTGAGTATGCTGTTGGTGATAATCCAGATAATTTACTTTCATTAAACGTTTTTCGTTTATTGGAATTTGATTATGCCGATGCTAAAATTGCTGGTAGTTTTTTTGCAGAGCTAAAAGGTAATGAAGATTTAAGAAAATCTGAACAACGGAAAGTTATAATAAACGATATTAAATTATTCTCTCAAATTCATAATAGAAATATTGATGCCTATATTACAAAAGATAGAAAGTCGTTAAAAAAAATGATTCAACCTTTAGGGAAATCACATAATTTAAATTTTGAATTTATAGACTTATCTATTCAGTTAAATGAAAGACTAGGAAGATTATTCTAATTAAAATTCACTCAAAAAAACAACCCCAGAACTATGATTTTTACTAGCACCTGTAACACTTTTAAGGCAATTTATTTTATTTTCTAATTTTCGTAAACCTAAAAAAGCAAAGATTAAAGCCTCTTTAAAATCAATAGTATTTTTATCTGGAATAACAATTTCGTTTTTAGTATAAAACTTTATGCGACTAATTAAATACGAATTAAAAACGCCACCACCTGTTATTAGAACACTACCAGCATTCGTAATTTGTGCAGCAATCTGAAAAGCAATATGTGCTACGTAAGTATGTAAAATATCTTTTTCGGAAGCATCATACTTATCTATTAAAGGAATTAAAACAGCATCTACATACTCAAATCCCAATGATTTTGGATAAGCTGTTTTGTAGAAATCCAATGCGTTTAATTCATTTAATAAATCCGAAATTAAACTGCCACTTTTAGCAATTGTACCGTTATCATCATACGGCACACCTAATTTTGTGGCATAGTGATTTAAAACGGTGTTTACAGCACCAATATCAAAAGCAATACGTGTATCGTTAACATCAAAAGAAATATTGGCAAAACCACCAAGATTAAGGCAATATTTGTATTTAGAAAATAACAATTTATCGCCAATCGGCACCAAAGGCGCACCTTGACCACCAAACGCAACATCTTGCGAACGAAAATCGCAAATAGTTTTTATACTCGTTTTGTTTGCAATAGTCTTACCATTTCCAATTTGTAAAGTGTAACCTTCTTCTGGTTTATGATGAATGGTATGTCCGTGTGATGCAATAAAATCAATTTCTTTAATATCGTTTTGTTTGATAAAATTAAGAATTAAATCCGCCAAATAATTCCCATAATCCACATCTAACTCTTGTAACTGTTTTTTGTTAAAATAAAAGGCGTTTTTTAAAAGTTGTAACCATTTTTCTGGATAAGCAATGGTAGTACCATGTATAATTTGAAAAGAATATTGGTTGGAATATTCAAATTTAGCATATACCAAATCCACACCATCGAGCGAAGTGCCACTCATTAAACCAATACAGAAAGTAGGATTTTTAAACATTGTAATAGTTGATAAAAAGTAGGGCTAATTTAAAAAATAATACTAAATTATCTTTATATTTGGAGGCAAATTTAAGAAATGAAGAAAAGAGTTTGCATATTCAAGCAAAACTTACAAAATACAATAACAAACGAATCAACAAATAAACAAAAAATAAAAAATGGATTTTAGTCTTACAGAAGAACAAATAATGATACGCGATGCAGCTCGTGACTTTGCACAAACCGAATTACTTCCTGGAGTTATAGAAAGAGATGAAAAACAAGAATTTCCACACGAACAAATTAAAAAAATGGGAGAACTTGGATTACTAGGAATGATGGTTGACCCAAAATATGGTGGTGGCGGAATGGATGCAGTTTCTTATGTATTGGCAATGGAAGAAATATCTAAAATAGACGCATCGGCATCTGTAGTGATGTCTGTAAACAACTCTTTAGTATGTTGGGGAATTGAAACCTATGGAACAGAAGAGCAAAAACAAAAATACCTAACACGATTAGCAACAGGAGAAATTATTGGTGCTTTTTGTTTGAGTGAACCAGAAGCAGGGTCAGATGCAACCTCACAAAGAACCACAGCAGAAGATAAAGGAGATTATTATTTGGTAAATGGAACAAAAAACTGGATAACCAATGGTGGTAATGCAAGTGTATATATTGTAATCGCACAAACACATCCAGAAAAAGGGCATCATGGTATTAATGCTTTAATCATTGAAAAAGGTACTGAAGGTTTTGTGGTAGGTCCAAAAGAAAATAAAATGGGAATTAGAGGTTCAGATACACACTCTTTAATGTTTAATGATGTAAAAGTACCAAAAGAAAACCGTATTGGCGAAGATGGTTTTGGATTTAAATTTGCCATGAAAACACTTGCTGGTGGTCGTATAGGTATCGCATCACAGGCATTAGGAATTGCTTCTGGAGCTTACGAATTGGCATTAAAATATTCTAAAGAAAGAAAGGCATTTGGTAAAGAAATTAGCAGACACCAAGCCATTGCTTTTAAATTAGCAGACATGGCAACCGAAATAGAATGTGCAAGACACTTGTGTATAAAAGCAGCTTGGGATAAAGACCAACATAATAACTACGATTTATCTGGAGCAATGGCAAAATTATACGCAGCCGAAATGGCAATGCGTGTAACGGTAGAAGCAGTACAGATACATGGAGGTTATGGTTATGTAAAAGAATATCATGTAGAACGTTTGATGCGTGATGCAAAAATCACCCAAATTTATGAAGGTACTTCTGAAATTCAAAAAATTGTGATTTCTAGAAGTGTTTTGAAAGGGTAGGAGATAAAAAAATATAAAAAATGAGGTTGGCATTTTATGCTAACCTCATTTTTTTATGGGTAAAAGCTGAAATTAAAATTTAAGAGAAAATATCGAATACTGTATATACATTTTTTAAGGTTGAGTTTTGTTTTTGTGGCTTGTCTTTGGATTACAATTACGTATATTTATTGCTTGGACTTTTTTCAATATCAATTACCAAATATTATTGCGAAAACAACTATAATGGCAATGATTATAAAAATCCATTTTATAATTTTCCAAAGAATACTCAAGCACCCTTTTTTTTCTGATGTATTATCTGATATATAGCCAAAGCCATTACAATTTGTACAAGTACTACTATTTATAGCAATTCTTGCTTTCGATTTTGAATTATGTAAATTCCAAAATTTTCCGCAATTACCACAAGTTATATTTCCATTTGAGTTGATATAATCTGGGGTATATGAATTCCACGTGTCACATTGAAGGCACTGCCAATCATTTACTATTTCTCCTAAACCATTACATTTTGTACATTTTGACATAATTTATTTTTTTAATATTTAATACTACTTATTTCACAAATATCCTTCTGCTATATAATAATATCATCGTTAAATAACATTACTATTAACCATTTCCCAATACGATTTTCCTTGGTTAGTTAGTTTACAAGCTTTTGATTCCATTGCTGCATGATACATGTGCGGAGCATCAATTGGAACAACTAAATTTACACGATTGTATTTTTGAAGTATTGCAAATTTTTTACAATTTTCTGGATTTGGGTTTTCACTTTCAGGTTCAAAAGAAGGATTTAACGGAAATTCTTCATTAGGGTTTTTAAACAGTTTAGTTAATTCTCTTAAATGTCTAACACCTATTTGCGAAGTAACTTTTCGTAAGTTGGTATATCTTCTTACATTGGTCATAAAAATTGGTCTTTGTCCTTTTTCACCCATTGCTTTATCTATATAACCATAAACATTACCAGGAGTAATTTCTCCTAAAATACTAGCAGCACCACCTTCTAAAGCATGAAGCAGTAATTTTGTAAAAACACCAGAGCCATTTTTTTCAACCGCATATTGATCCGCAGCAGATGCAGCTAATATAGTAACACCTTCCTTAATACTAGCCATTTCCTTATTTAATGGATTAGTACCAAAATTTCCTGCATGACAGCAATCTAATATTACTATTCTGTTTCTTGCTGGAGATTTATTTATCATTTTTAAAATATCATTCATGTTAATACCATCATCACCATCTTTACATTCTGAGGTAATTAAATA
>WFMU01000073.1 GCA_015488935.1 Flavobacteriaceae bacterium
GCATATATTCTCACTAAATACTATAATTGGAAGGCAATTTTAATACTTTCAAAAAAATCACCAGAATATGCGCTCTGCATAAAAAATTTTAAAAAAGATAAAAAATACCATGTGTATAAGCAACCAGATATACCAATTGAAAAAGTATTTGATTTTGACGATGATAAAAAACAAATAGAAAATTTGTTAAAGTTACATGAGTTTGGTTGGGGTTTTAGTTATCAAGGTTGGCATACTTGGATTACGAGATATGATAAATTAAAAGAATGTAATTGGGCAGGATCACCATCAATTAAATACACCAACAAAACTGCAAAGCCACTATTTATAAAAACAAAATTTATAGAATTTTATGATTATGAATCACATGTAATTGTTTTTCCACCAAGAAAAAAATAGAGGTAACTTTTATAATAAGTAAAGCTATTTCGTGTAAAGCTGTTTTGGCAAAACAGCTTATTATATCTTGTTTTTTGCGTCTTACGTCTAGAATCAAAGCGGTCATATATCTTATACAGAACAACAATGACTATTTAACATACTTCGTTTTTTTCATAAAGTTCATAACAATCAAACCAAGAAAAAAGTAAATTGCCAAAACCAATACAGAAGCACGCATCGAAAAATTGGTAAAATGCATGGCAAGACCAAAAGACAAAGTTCCAATAACGATGGCTAATTTTTCGGTAACATCATAAAAACTAAAATACGTAGCATTATCATAAGTATCTTCTGGAATTAATTTAGAATATGTAGAACGAGCAAGTGTTTGTGTTGCACCAAGAACCAAGCCTAGAAAACCACCAAGAGCATAAAAATACAAATCTACATTTGGACTTTCACCAGGAAGTAAATAAGCAGAAAAACACACAATAATCCATATACCAATTGTAATTTTTAACGTTTTAATATTTCCTATTTTACCAGAAATACGTGCAAAAATAGTAGCACCAATAATGGCAATAATCTGAATTAATAATATGGTAACAATCAAATTTAAAGTTGGTAAACCCAATTCATCTGCACCAAATTTTGCAGCCAATACAATAATCGTTTGGATACCAGCACTAAATAAAAAGAACGACCATAGAAAAATATAAATTGTAGGATGCTGTCTAATTTCTTTAAAAACTTTACGTAATTCTTTAAAACCTTTAAAAATAAAATCCTTTTCTGGCTTTCTTTTAAAACTATTATTAGGTAAGTAGTAAAAAGTATATTGTGCAAAGCCCATCCACCAAAGTCCAACTAAAACAAAGCCGTAATGGAATACTTTTATAGGAGGCTCTTCGCCTTTAGCAAGTGGATGATCAATAAAACCATACCAATTAGGAAACATAATCATGGTTAGAATAAAAACCAATAAAATTACCGAGCCAATATAACCGTGAATAAAACCTTTGGCAGAAACCTTATCGTGTTGTTCTGGATGTGCAACTTCGGTTAAGTAGGCATTATAAAATACCAAACTTCCCCAAAAGCCAATACTTGCCAAAACAGAAAATAATAGTCCAACCCAAAGCGTTTCTACACCATTAAAAAAGTACAGAGCCATAACCGAAGACGCTCCTAGATAGCAGAAAAATTGCATAAATCGTTTTTTGTTTCCCATATAATCGGCAATACTCGAAAGCATTGGCGAAATAAAGGCAACAATCAAAAATGAAAATGACAAAGAATACGTATATAGTTCGGTATTGTTCCATTCCGAAGCTAAAAAGTGCACTTTTGCACCTTTTCCACCAGTCATCATTCCATAGAAAATTGGAAAAACAGCCGTAGTAATTACTAATGGATAAGCAGAGTTTGCCCAATCGTAAAACGCCCAAGCACCAATTAATTTTTTATCTCCTTTTTTTAACATAAATCTGAGGTTTGATTAAAAAATAAACCGTTTCAATTTTATTTGAAACGGCTTACAATATACTGTTTTTTATTTATAAGAAAACAAAATAAATTTTATCTTCCTTGTGCATTAAACTTTTTAGCATATACTTTAGCTTTAGGTAAAAAAGCAGCTAAATCGGCAATACGTCTTTGATTAGAAGGGTGTGTACTTAAAAATTCTGGAGGTGCTTGTCCACCTCTTTTACTCATTCTTACCCAAACTCTTGAAGCTTCTTCTCCGTTATAACCTGCCATAATCATAAAGATTTGTCCCAAACGGTCGGCTTCTGTTTCGTGTGTTCTACTAAACTTTAATTGTCCTAATTGCGAAGTGATACCATAAGCCATATTCCACATTTGTGCTTTTCTCGGGTCTTTAATTGCCAAACCAGTAGCAATCTGTGTAGCCATACCACCCAATTGTGCAATGGTACCAGTTGACATACGTTCTTGACCGTGTTTTGCAAAGGCATGAGCAATTTCATGTCCCATAATTGCAGCAATACCATCATCATTTGCAGCAATAGGTAAAATTCCAGTATAAAAAACTACCTTTCCGCCAGGCATACACCAAGCATTTACGGTTTTATCTTCTACCAAATTAAACTCCCAACGGTAGTTGTTAGCTTCGTTTACCATTCCGTTTGCACGCATATAACGGTCAACAGCTTTAGAAATTCTTGCACCAACTTCTTTAATTTTATTCGATTTAGCAACATCGTTAGATAATTTATGCTGTGCTAAAAATCCTGTATATTGCGCAAAACTAGTTGGTAAAATTTGAGCGTCACTTACAAAATTTATTCTTTTTCTTCCAGTAATAGGAACAGTACTACAACTATACATCATTAGACCAATAAGAACTAATGCAATAAATGATTTATTAAAAACCAATTTTGAGAACTTGCTGTTTTTCATTTTTAATTTATTTTAGTGTTAGAAAAATATAATTAGTGATGCCTCCAAAATAAAGCAAAGAACTAATTTGTACTACAAAGATATTAAATAATATTAACTTCGTTGTTTTTTATGAAATACAACAC
>WFMU01000074.1 GCA_015488935.1 Flavobacteriaceae bacterium
GTTATTGATAAACTATTTTCTAAATTAGATATGAATAAACGCGACTCTGAAATGATGCGTTTTAAAAATAATATTGCTGCTCTCTTAGATGCAAAGGATACACGAAAAGTTGAAAATGAAGCTTTCTTTATCCGTAAAAAAATAGACGAAATTACCAAAGAAATTAAATTACTCGAAAATAATTTAGGCTTCTTTTCTAATGCTTCTCCAGATAATCCAATGGTAAAAGGTGTTTATAAAAATATTGCCAAACAACAAGAGGACTTAGATATCTGGAAACAAAAATTAAACTATTTAAGATCTGTTTTAAAGTAAATTTCTGATTTAAAACACAAAAAAAAGCAACGCTATGCGTTGCTTTTTTTTGTGTTAGAGCTTATTTATACTCCTGTAATTTGGTCAATACCTTCGTTACCAATCCCTTTTGGATTATCTCCATATTCGTTTGGTCCTGGAACACTGTCGGTAACTGCTAAATACAAATTGTAAAATGGAATTAATAAAAACCATCCACTTTTACCAACATCGTGCATTCTTCTAACACCTACTGCAATACTAGGTATTAAAACACCTAATGAGTAAACAGTAGAAAGCATTGCAAGTCCTGGTGCATCTAATGCCGTTGCAATTCCTACAATTCCATAAGAAATAATCATGCTAATTAATGCAAACATCCAATATTCCTTTCTTCTTGCTCTTCCATTAAAATCTGCGTATTGTTTTAAAACTTTTAAATACCAATTCATAATATTATTTTTTTTAAGGTTAAGTTAATTTATGCAACAAAAGTAACATTTATTACAATACGGCAGTGTTAAAAGTTAAAATTGTTAAAATAAAATATACAATATATTGATTGTTAGATTATTAAAGTGTAATTTTTTTAATAAAGTCATTTTCCACGTGATACCAATTCCAATTTATCTATACTTACCTTAGTAATAAACAATCCATAATTTACAAAAGCATTTTTTTTCTCAATTTTTTCAATAGTACCATTAGACCTGCTATCTTCTAAACGTACTTTATCGCCAACTTTAAAAATATAAGCTGCTTTTTTCTTTGCTTCTGCCCTTGCCTGTTCTTGTTTTGTTCTACGTACTTTACGAACCTCCACCAAAATATCCTTTTCAATTTTAGCCAACTTCTTTTTTTGTGCTTCTTCTGCCTGTAGTTGCTGTTTTTTTAATATTCGCAAATCTCTTTTAGATGGTTTTTCTTTGTTTTTTACCTTTAACTCTAAGGTTTTGGTAATATCATTTGTAGCTGCTTGTGTTGTTTTTTGCAGAGGTTTCTTTTGTTTCTTTTTCACAGCAGTATCTTCTAGTTTTTTGGTATAGTTAACTTTTTCAATCGTTATCCATTTCATAAAATCGGATAGTAGTTGTTTTTTATTGTTATTCTGAAAAAAGCGATTACTAAATTCATTTATTTTTCGCCCAATCTGTAACATTTTCTGATTGTTATCATACAGCTCTTGAAAACCATCTATTTTTGCTTGTAACTTTTCTTGTTTCTCTGTTAACTTTTCGGTTACCGTTTTGGCTTTATCTTGCTCTTTTTCTAAATTTTGTGAATTTTTTTGCAGTTTATTTCTTTCTCTTTGCAATTTAGAAATGGTTTTATCTAAACGAATTTTTTCTCGTTCTACTTTCTTTTTTGCTCTGTTTATTAAACGAAAAGGAATACCATTTTTTTGTGCTACTTCAAAGGTAAACGAACTTCCTGCTTGTCCTATTTGCAAATGAAATAATGGTTCTAATGTACGTGTATCAAATTGCATATTGGCATTAACCACATTATCTAGTTCGTTGGCTAGAACTTTTAAATTTGCATAGTGTGTAGTAATAATTCCGTAGGCATTTTTTTCGTAAAATTCTTCTAAAAATATTTCTGCTAAAGCACCACCAAGTTCTGGGTCGGAACCTGTACCAAATTCATCAATTAAAAACAAGGTATTTTTATTACACTTTCGTAAAAAATTGCGCATATTTTTTAGACGATAACTATAGGTACTCAACTGATTTTCTATCGATTGATTATCGCCAATATCGGTTAAAATAGTATCAAAAATATAAGTTTCACTTTTTTCATGTACTGGAATTAAAATACCACTTTGCAACATTACTTGTAATAAACCAATGGTTTTTAGGGTAATACTTTTTCCTCCAGCATTAGGACCAGAAATAACAATAATCTGTTGTTTACTGTTTAATTCTATGGTTTGCGGAACTGTTTTTAATGCTTTTTGGGTATTGGTTTCCCATAAAATTGGATGGTATGCATCTCGTAAAAAAACACGTTTTGTAGTTGTAATTTTTGGTAAACAAGCGTTTATTTGTTTGGCATATTTTGCTTTTGCTCCAATAACATCTAGGGCAATTAAAAATTCTTGATATTGCTGTAATAAACCAATAAATGGTCTTAAAACATCGGTTAATTGCTTTAATATTTTAACAATTTCATCTTTTTCTTCGTATTCTAAACTACGCAATTCTCTTGTTAATTGCAAAGTAGATTCTGGTGCAATAAAAACAATACTTCCTGTTTTTGAACTTCCTAAAATACTACCTTTTACTTTTTTTCTGTGCATTGCAATTACAGCTAATACACGCTGATTATCGATAACTGATTCTCTAATATCATCTAAATAACCAACACTTGCATAATGCGCAAGTGATTTATTAAAACTGCTACTCAACTTTCCTTTGATAACATTGAGTTTTTTACGGATTTCTTTGAGTAATTCCGATGCATTATCTTTTACTTCGCCATAAGGTGTAATAATCTTTGCAATACTTTCAATAATTTGCTTTGTATATTCAATTTTTTGCGCTGTATGTTGAATGGTCGGAAAATATTCTTCTAATTTTTTAAAAAAAAGGAGCAACTCATTTATGGTCGATGCCATGGTTGTAATCTTTAAAAACGACTCACTTTCCATAAAACTACCAGCAATTCCCAATAAGTGAATTTCTTTACTAATTGCCTCAAATTCGTGATTTGGAATATGATTTTCACTGGCAAAGGATGCCAAATACTCATTTACTTTTTTTAGCTCGTTCTGTAATATTTCGTTATTAGGAATTGGTTTTATTTTTAAAATAGCATCTTTTCCTAAAGGAGAAATACAAAAATCTACAATACGTTCTAAAACGATTGGAAATTCTAAATCTTGTAATGTACTATTTGCAATGTTTGTTTTCAAAATAGATATTAACTATATAATTTGCTGGAAGCAAAAGTACAATTTAATTGGAATTAACCATTTTATTATTGTAGAAAAGACAATATCGTTTTTGTGTTTTAGATTTCAAATTTTACTGTATTCAAAAAAATAAAGAGCTCATAATTAAGCTCTTTTATTATTTTTATAGGTATAACGCTACACAAACGTATAAACGTTGCAATATTTTTTTAATTTGCAACAACAGCAAGCATCATTCTTTTGTATTGATTCATTTCTTTTAATGCATCTAAATATGCAGAAATTTGTCCTGTTATCATTAATTTATTGGCTCTATTTTTAGCGTTTTCGTATAATTTTTTTAAATCTTTCATAATAAAATTTGTTTCGTTATGTTACTATTAAGACAAATCTCGTGCCAAAATGTTACCTCTATTTTAAAATATTTTTTAATATTATGAATATCAATAAGTTGTACGATGTTATTTTTCTAAATAATTAAAAATGTAAGTGTAATTACAATTCTTTACCTATATTTGAAGTAATTTAATACTCATTTTATTTCTATATTTGGAATACTTTTTGCGATAAAAATAACCATGAAAA
>WFMU01000075.1 GCA_015488935.1 Flavobacteriaceae bacterium
CCATTGTGCTACAACTCCTTCCGTCATTGTGTCGCTTAAGCGAGGCATTGTTATTATTTCTGCCATATTTTTTAATTTTTATAAAATTGAATAAATTCTAAATTTTCAATTCTTATTTTTTAGATTGTAATAGATATTTGGAATTTAAATATTGTTTTTTGGAATTTTATATTCTATGTTTTAAAAATGGGAAATCTTCTTGTTCGTAAACCATATCGTACAATTGTTGTTTTTCTGGATATGCAGAATTTTCTGCAAAATCGACACATTCTTGTACTTTTTCTTTTACATCTACTTGTATTGCTTTGATTTCATCTTTAGTTAAATAGGCATTGTCTTCAATCACTTTTAGTACTTGTGTAATTGGGTCTATTTTTTTGTATTCTGCTACTTCATCTTTCGTTCTATAATGTTGTGCATCACTCATAGAATGCCCACGATAGCGATAGGTTTTCATTTCTAAAAATGTTGGTCCATTTCCAGATCGAGCTCTTTCAATTGCTTCGTCCATTGCTTCGGCTACTTTAACAGGATTCATACCATCTACTGGTCCGCAAGGCATTTCGTATCCTAATCCAAGTTTCCAAATATCTTCGTGGTTTGCGGTTCTTTCTACAGATGTTCCCATAGCATATCCATTGTTTTCTACAATAAATACTACTGGTAATTTCCAGTTCATTGCCATATTAAATGTTTCGTGTAGTGAGCCTTGACGTGCAGCTCCATCTCCAAAATAGGTTAGTGTAACTCCTTTTCTATTAAAATATTTATCGCCAAAAGCAATTCCTGCTCCTAGTGGTATTTGTCCACCAACTATTCCATGTCCGCCATAAAAACGATGTTCTTTAGAAAAGATATGCATAGAGCCTCCCATGCCTTTAGATGTTCCTGTTACTTTACCATATAATTCGGCAAATACTTTTTTTGGATCTACACCCATTCCTATTGGTTGTACATGATTACGGTATGCAGTAATCATCTTGTCTTGTGTTAAATCCATAGCGTGTAAGGCTCCAGCAAGTACAGCTTCTTGTCCGTTGTATAAATGAAGGAAGCCTCTTACTTTTTGTTGGATATATACTTGTGCTAATTTATCTTCGAACTTACGCCAAAATAGCATGTTTTTATACCAATTGATATACGTGTCTTTTGTTATTTTTTTCATTGTTATCAAATTCCTAAAAAATGAGCCACAAATGTAGTTTTTTTAATTCAATTTTCTAAATTCTATTATTTTTTTAGTAGAATTTATTACGTAAACGTTTTCGTTATTGATTTATTGGTGGTTTTGTTGTGGTAAAAATTTAAAGAACAATTAAGCTTAAATTATGGTAATCCTAATAAGTCTCCAAACTCTGTTAGGTTTGTTTATAAAGTAGTGATTCAGGACTTCACTTACCCGAATTTTCGGGAGTAAAACCTTGAACTTAATAAATTTTATAATTTATCTGCTTTTAAAAATCAGCATTTACATCCCAAGCTTCTAAATAGTCTGCTACTTTTTTAACAAACATACCTCCTAGTGCTCCATTTACAACACGATGGTCGTAAGAGTGCGATAAAAACATTTTGTGTCTAATGCCTATAAAATCACCTTCTGGAGTTTCAATAACTGCTGGTGTTTTGCGTATTGCTCCTAATGCTAATATACCTACTTGTGGTTGGTTTATTATTGGTGTACCCATAATCGAACCAAATCCACCTACATTAGTTACGGTATATGTTCCACCTTGTATATCATCTGGACTTAATTTTCCTGTTCTTGCTTTTACAGCTAAACTGTTTACTTGTTTAGTCATACCAACTAAATTTAATTGGTCGGCATTTTTAATTACAGGAACTATCAAATTACCATCTGCTAAGGCTGCTGCCATTCCCAAATTAATATTTTTTCGCTTGATGATATTATCTCCATCTACCGAAATATTCATCATTGGATAATCTTTTAATGCTTTTGCAACAGCTTGCATAAATATTGGTGTAAAGGTAATTTTTTCACCTTCGCGTTTTAAAAATGCATCTTTAATTCTATTACGCCAGTTTACAATGTTAGTTACATCAACTTCAACAAAGGACTGTACATGTGCAGATGTTTGTACGGATGCCACCATGTGATGCGAAATCATTTTTCCCATACGTGTCATGGCTACAATTTCGTCACCATCACTCAATACAACATTTGCTTTTTTTGTTTCTTTTTGTACTGGTTTTGCTTCATTTTTTGCAGCAGTTACTGCAGCAGCGCCGCCTGTAATTGCAGCAGATACGGTTGCTGCTACTTGCTCTGGATTTGCTTTTTTTACTTTAATATAATCTAACAAGTCGTTTTTAGTAACACGATTGTCTTTACCTGTTCCTTGGATGGCTTCTAACTCATCCATGGTTATCCCTTCTGTTTGTGCTATATTTCTTACCAATGGCGAATAAAATTTACCACTTTTACTTGTTTTTTGTATTACGACACTCGTAGTTTCTACTATTTTTTCTACTTGCTTTTCTATTGCTGCAACTTCTTTTGGTGCCTCGGTAACCTTTTCTGCTATTTCTTCGGTTGAAGCATCTGCTCCTTCTGTTTCAATTACAGCTATTGTTTCACCAACAGCTACCACATCATCTACTGCATACTTAATTTCTACTAAAGTACCAGAAACTTCACTTGGAATTTCACTATCTACCTTATCCGTTGCAATTTCTACAATTGCTTCGTCTAATTCAACAGTATCACCAACATTTTTTAGCCAAGAAGTAATGGTTGCTTCTGCAACACTTTCTCCCATTTTTGGTAATTTAATTTCAAATTTTGCCATAATTTTAACCTTATTTTTACAGGGCGCAATTTACAAA
>WFMU01000076.1 GCA_015488935.1 Flavobacteriaceae bacterium
CTTTTTTATGGTATGGTTGTATAAGTGGTTGTAGCGATTTTTCAAATCCGTAAGCATCGGTATTAAATCCTTTTAAATAATATTTATCTATTATTTTAACACAATTTACGGCTTTAATTTCTTCTGCTACTTTATCTATTTCATCTAAATAATTAAAAATAGCTTCTTTATATGGTATGGTTATGTTAAAGCCTTTTAGTAGCGCAATGTTTCTATCTAAAACTTCTGGTAATTCTTTTATGTTCTGAATGTCGAAATTAACATATTCACAAGCTAATTTTTCGTTTAAAAATTTTGTTGTAAAGAATTTTTTAGAAAAGGAGTATGCAATATTTTTTCCAAGAAGTCCGTATAGATTTTTCATTATAGTATCGATTTATTTTCTCTGCCAAAATATTCGATAGCAACCAAAATAGCAATACCAATAATAATGAATGCTGTTGCATACCAAGTTTCTGGTTCACTTATATTTGGAATGTATCGTTTGTAATTTTGTAACATTTTATTTCCTTGGCTATCTAAAAGATATTCATTATTGGCCATTATAAATATTTTTTCTTTCCAAGGCCAAACATTTCCTAAAGAGCCTGTAATAAAACCTAAGATTACGGCAGTAACAATATTGTCCCATCGTTTAATTACATAGCCTAATATGTGTGAGGTAATTACTAAACCAAATGCAGAACCAGCAGAAAAGCTACCTATTATTTTAAGGTATTTTACTCGTTCGGTATCTTGTATAAAATTAAAATTTCCAGAAAAAATATCGAATAATGTTTTGGATAGCATATTTACCGAATCTACAAGTAATAATACGTAGTTACCGAGTAAAATAAGAATAAAAGAGCCAGAAAGTCCAGGAATAGTCATACCAGAAACACCAATAATGCCACAAAGAAACACAAAACTCAGATTAGCATTTTCTTTTGCTGGTGGCATAAAGCTGATACTTATACCGATAATTACACCAATTATAATTGCAAAAATACTCGTTGTCTTTAATTTTTTACAGCCTTTTGCAATGTAATAGATGGAACCGATAATTAAACCGAAAAAGAAACTCCACACAAAAAGTTCGTAATTTCTCAATAAAAAATCTAAAAATAGCGATACACTAAAATAGCTGAATAAGCTACCTGAAAATAGAATTACTAAAAATTTAAAATTAACATATTGAAAAAAACTTTGAAATCGACCATTAAAAAGTAATTTTAATGCTTTGACATTAAATCGTTTAAAAGAGAATATAAGTTCTTCGTAAAAACCAGTAACAAAAGCAACCACACCACCAGAAACACCAGGGATTTTATTTGCACCACCCATTGCAACTCCTTTAATAAAGAGTATGATTTTATCGATTAATGTTCTTGTGTTTTGTAATTGCATTACTTTTTATTTTTGAAGCTGTGCAACTATTTTAATGCACTCTATGGCTTCTTTAACATCGTGTACTCGTAATATTTGTGCGTGTTTTTGTAACGCTATGGTATTTACAACCGAAGTTGCATTTAGCATCTTAGTCGTATTAGATTCCAAAAGCTTATAAAGCATAGATTTTCTAGACATACCAGCTAAAATAGGAAATCCTAATTTTTGAAATTCTTCTAATTTACTTAAAATTTTGTAATTATGTGCTATTGTTTTTCCAAAACCAAAACCTACATCTAAAACAATATCTTGTACTTTTAATTGTTGTAGTTTTTTTATTTTTTTTGTGAAATAGGTCATTATTTCTTCTATAATGTTCTCGTATGTAGGATTTTGTTGCATGTTTTGTGGTGTTCCTTTCATGTGCATTAAAATATATGGAACTTGGTGTTTGGCTACTATTTTAAACATATTATTGTCTAGTGAGCCGCCAGAAATGTCGTTAATCATACAAGCACCAGCTTTAATAGATTGGTCTGCTACATTACTTCGAAAAGTATCTACAGAAATTAAAATTTTTGGAAATTCTTTTACCAATAGTTCTATTATTGGAATAATTCTTTTTAATTCTACATCTTCGCTAATATGCAAAGCGTTTGGTCTTGACGAATATGCGCCAATATCAATAAAGGTAGCACCGTGTTTAAGCATTTTTTTTGTTTGCTTAAGAATGGCTTTTTTAGAATTGAATTTACCACCATCATAAAAAGAATCTGGTGTAATATTTAATATTCCCATTACTTTGGGAATACTCAAATCTATTTTATTTCCTTTACAGTTAAGGTGCATTTTGTTATTTGTTTACAACCATGTTTACCACTTTTCCAAGTTTTGGGGCAACATAGTTTTCCATTTTTTTTATTAAATCTTCAATAGTATCGCTTACAAGCAACATATCTCTATTTGCTTGTTTTAAAAAGCCTTCTTTAACCATTACGTCCAATTGCTTTAGGGTAAAATCAAAGAAATTATTTGTGTTTAAAATACCAATAGGTTTATTTTCGATACCAAGTTGTCCTAGAGTTAAAGCTTCAAAAAGTTCGTCTAATGTACCAAAACCACCAGCAAGGATAATATAGCCATCTACAAGTTTACTAATTTTAACTTTTCGTTTGCTCATTTTTTTGGTTACAATCATCTTTGTAATTTTTTTATGCGCAACTTCTTCGTGTTTTAATAATCCGGGAATAACACCAATAACTTTTCCTTTTTTTTCTAAAATGGTATCGGCAATAGCACCCATCATACCAATTTTTCCACCACCATAGACCAAGCAAATATTATTATCTGCAAAGTAATTACCAACATTTATTGCCTCATTTACATAAATTGTATGAAAACCTTTACTAGAACCACAAAAAACAGCAATATTATTCATAAGTTTGTACTTTATTATATTTATGCGAAATTTACGCAAAATTTTTAAAGTATATATGTCAAAAACAGCAAAACAATACAATAAGGTTGTAACTACTTGTAAGTCATTATTCGATAAAAAGATGAAGGATTATGGTAGTGCATGGCGCATTTTACGATTACCATCTTTAACAGATCAAATATTTATTAAGGCACAACGAATTCGGCAACTACAAGAGTTAGAAGTAAATAGAGTAGATGAAGATGAAGTTTCGGAATTTATTGGAATTATTAATTATGCCATAATGGCATTAGTTCAGTTGGAGTTGGGTGTTGCTAAGGAGCCAGATTTAAGTGTTGAAGAAGCATCTAAATATTTTGATAAACATATTAAAATAACCAAAGAGTTGATGGAGAATAAAAATCACGATTACGGTGAGGCTTGGCGCGAAATGCGAATTTCATCACTTACAGATTTAATTTTACAAAAAATATTGCGCGTAAAACAGATTGAAGATAACAAAGGAAAAACATTAGTTTCTGAAGGAATTGATGCAAACTACCAAGATATGATTAATTATGCTATTTTTGCCCTAATCTTAAACGAAGAGAAAGTAGCTAACACAAACGAAATATGAAGAATACATTAACACAAATAGTACGATTATTAGTAGGCGCCGTTTTTATATTTTCTGGCTTTGTAAAATTAGTAGATCCATTAGGTTCTTCGTATAAATTTGAAGAATATTTTGGAGCAGATGTATTAAATTTAGAATTTTTAATTCCTTATGCATTGCCATTTTCTATTTTTCTAATAATAACCGAAATAACACTCGGAGTGATGATAATAGTTGGTTTTAAACCTAAATTTACCGTTTGGAGTTTGTTATTTTTAATTAGTATATTTTTATTTTTAACATTCTATTCTGCTTATTTTGATAAAGTAAGAGATTGTGGTTGTTTTGGCGATGCCGTTAAGTTATCTGCTTGGGAAACTTTTTATAAAAATGTAATTCTTATTGTTCTTATTATTTGGTTGGTAATTGATGTGGACGATATTAGACCTTTTTATAGTAGAAAATTATCAGGAGCAATAACTACTTTGTTTTTGTTCATTTTCGGATTTATTACCTATTATGTATTACACCATTTACCAATAAAAGATTTTAGACCTTATGCCATTGGTAAAAATATACCAGAACAAATGATATATCCAGAAGGAGCAAAAAAAGATGTTTACGATATTACGTTTATTTATAAAGTAGATGGTGTAGAAAAAGAATTTAGCGAATCGGAAAAGCCTTGGGAAATTAAAGGAGCAGAATATGTAGATAGAAAAACCGTATTGTTAGAAAAAGGATACGAGCCACCAATCCACGATTTTACTATGGAACGTAATGGTGTAGATTTAACAAAACGATTGATGCAAAAAGAAAAATTAATGCTAATTGTAGCTTATAATTTATCTAAATCCGATATTGCAGGTTTTGCAAATATTAAAAAAGTAACCGATAAAGCATTAGAAAATGGTTATACAGTATATTTGATGACTGCATCTCCAGAAGAAGAATTCCAAAAAATTAAAGCAGAGTTTGATTTGGACTTTGATTTATTGTATTGCGACGAAACTACGCTAAAAACCATTATACGGTCAAATCCTGGAATTGTAACAATAAATAAAGGAACTGTAGTTGGAAAATGGAGCTATAATGATTACGAAAAAGTAAAAATTGAAAAAGGAGAGAGAATAGTTAAAAAAGAGTTGAGTGAAAAATTAAAGAAATCATTAGACAGTATTTTTAGCTTAGACCAAAAATATCGTTTGGTTATGGATGCAGAAAATCCGAAGGCAAGAGATTCTATTATGGCACAATTTAGCATACCAAAAGACTCCTTAGGAACAGATTTTTGGGCAAAACAAAGCAAAATAGATTCAACAAACATGCAGTTTTTAGGAAAAGTAATTGATGAATATGGCTATATTGGAGCAGAATTAATAGGAGAAGAAAATAAAGATGCAGCAGCAAAAATTATTTTACATGCCAATAGTATTGATACCTATATTGAGCAAATTAGAGAAGCAGCAAAGAAAAAAGACCTTACCTTAACACTTGCAGCTACCATAGAAGATTTGTACTTAATGAACAAAGGAGAAGAGCAAATTTATGGAACACAAACTGCTTATATAGACGAACGATATGTTATTTGGCCAATTAAAGATGTAGAAAATGTTAACGAACGAAGAAAAGCAGTAGGCTTTAAACAAACCATACAAGAATATGCCAAAGAACTTTTTGGTGATGAATATATGTTTAAACCAGAATAAAATTGAAAGTATTATTTGTTTTTTTGGGAGGAGGCATAGGAAGCGCATTGCGTTACCTAATAGCAAAACACATGAATAACGGAACCATAGGTATTACTTATGGCACTTTGTTGGTAAATATACTAGGTAGTTTATTAATAGGAATACTATTAGGACTATCTGCCAAAAATAATATACTAACACAAAATCAAACCTTATTATTAGCCGTAGGTTTTTGTGGCGGATTTACAACATTTTCTACATTTGCATTTGAAAATGCCGTATTTATTAAAAATGGCGATTATTTAAATTTTGTTATTTATACTTTAGGCTCTGTAATAATAGGAATATTAGCTGTTTTTTTAGGACTGTTTTTGGCAAAATAAAAGCATTAAATTTAGTAAAAGATGTCATTTTGACATAAGAATACAATTGGCAGTACTTTTGCTAACTGAATAAAGAACAAAACTAAGATATTATGAGTAACGATAAAGACGAATTAGAGAAAAATATAGAAGAGACTATAAACGAAAATAAAGAAAGTCAAGAAAACAAAGAAAGTCAAGTAGAACAAGAAGAAAAAAAGGAAGACCTAACTCCCGAAGAGCTATTAGCTCAAGAACAAGATAAATTTTTACGTCTCTTTGCCGAGTTTGAGAATTACAAAAAAAGAACATCAAAAGAACGTGTTGAATTGTTTAAAACTGCAAATCAAGAATTAATGACTGCAATTTTACCAGTTTTAGATGACTTAAACAGAGGTATTGTAGAAGTAAAAAAAGTAAAAGAAAAAAGTCTTTTAAAAGGAATGGAGTTAATTCAGAATAAATTAATATCCATTTTAAATCAAAAAGGATTACAAAAAATGGAAGTAAAACAAGGCGATGTTTTTGATGCAGAAATACACAATGCAATTACTCAAATACCAGCACCATCAAAAAAATTAATAGGAAAAATAATTGATGTAACTGAGGTAGGATACAAACTAGGAGATAAGATAATCCGATACCCAAAAGTAGTGGTAGGAAAGTAATTAAAAATAAAAAAAATCCTTTTAAAAGGTAATTAAAGTAATGAAAATAGACTACTACGAAATATTAAAGATTACAAAATCTGCAACAAAGCAAGAAATAAAAAAAGCATACCGTAAAAAGGCATTAAAATACCATCCAGATAAAAATCCGGGAGATAAAAAAGCCGAAGAAAAGTTTAAACAAGCAGCAGAAGCTTACGAAGTACTTAGTGACGATAATAAACGAGCACGTTACGACCAATACGGCCATGCTGCATTTGAAGGACCACAAGGTGGTGGTGGATTTGGAGGTATGAATATGGAAGATATTTTTAGCCAGTTTGGAGACATCTTTGGCGGCGGAGGCGGTTTCGGAGGTTTTGGAGGCGGCTTTGGCGGTGGAAGAGCAAGACAAGTAAGAGTAAAAGGAAGTAACCTGAGAATACGATTAAAACTTACTTTAGAAGATATCTTAAATGGCGTTGAGAAAAAAGTAAAAGTAAAAAGATTAATAAAAGCAAAAGGAGCAACCTATAAAACTTGTAGTACTTGTAATGGACAAGGACAAGTAATGCGAGTTACTAATACTATATTAGGACGAATGCAAACCCAATCTACATGTCCAACCTGTAGAGGTACAGGAAAATCAATTGATCATAGACCAAAAGGCTCAGATGCCAACGGAATGATACAAGAACACGAAATGGTATCTATAGATATTCCAGCAGGAGTTACCGATGGAGTACAATTAAAAGTATCAGGTAAAGGAAATGATGCACCAGGAAATGGAATTCCAGGAGATTTATTGGTTGTTATTCAAGAAGAACCACACGATAAACTAAAAAGAGAAGGAGTAAATTTACACTACGATTTATACTTAAGTGTACCAGAAGCTATATTAGGAACTTCAAAAACAATAGACACACTAAAAGGAAAGGTGAAAATATCTATGGAAGCAGGAACACAATCTGGTAAAATTTTACGACTTAGAGGTAAAGGTTTGCCAAGTTTAGAAAGATATGGAAGTGGAGATTTATTAGTACATGTAAATGTATGGACTCCAAAAAAACTATCTAAAAGTCAAAAGAAATTTTTTGAAGAAGCATTAGAAGATGAAAATTTTAAACCAATTCCAGATAAAACAGAAAAATCTTTTTTTGAAAAAGTAAAAGATATGTTTTCTTAAAAAGTAAAGAATATAAGTACTTTACAAGTATAAAATAAAGGC
>WFMU01000077.1 GCA_015488935.1 Flavobacteriaceae bacterium
GTTATCTTTTACACATTTCTTTTTTAGAGTGGTTCTTTTATTTTTTAAAGCTTCCGTAAAACCTTTATTTTTAAAAGAATAAAACACCGAATCGCTTGTTTTTATATTAAAATCTGCCGTTAAGATAACAGGCGTTTTTATCGTTTCAATATATTCCAGTAATGGCTTTATTTCATTTTCTGGATGTTTATTAAAAATACGTGCATGGTAATTTATTACTGTAAATTTCTTTTTGTTAAAATAAAAATCAATAGCAAAGGGTTCTCTATCAATTACAGATGCCAAATTAGACAGTAAATGTCCTCTATTTTTAATTTTTATGTATTTATTTTTCCAAATAAAAGCATAACGCTCTAATAAATATTTTGGGCTTTTTGTAGGATTACTAACCGCATAGGTCCATTTTGCGCCTTTTCTATTTAATTCCTCTACGAGTCTTGCAACAGCTTGTGCGCCACCATAACCTGCAACTACTTCTTGAATGGCAATAATATCATAATCTCGTAAGATATTTGCTATTTGTTTAATTTCATTCGCATCTTTTTTGCTTCCAAATTTTTGAATATTCCAAGAAACAATACTTATTTCTTTTTGTTGACTAATTGCATTTTGCTGAAAAAATAAAACAATAATAAACGCATAAAGATACTTATTCATAATAATGTAGGTTTAGATATTGTAAAATTCTGCATTTAATTAAAAATTATTTTACGGAAAACCGTAATTGCTATAAATCTCGTATTAAATGACGCACCACTCCTAAACACAGTAAAGTATCTTCTTTTGCAATTTTTATATTTTTAAATTCTTTATTATCTGCAATTAACTCTTGCGCTTTTTTGTCGTATCTTTTTACGGTAAAATCTGTGTTGTTAACCGAAATAATACCAATCTTTCCATCGGTAAAATCCATATCTGATTTTACAATTAACACATCGCCTACATGTAATGTTGGATGCATAGAATTTCCTACTACACGTATTAAAAATGTTGCATCTGGATTATCCAAATACTTCTCATCTAAACTTAATTGCTGTTCTTTAAAATCATCTGCTGGCGATGGAAATCCTGCTTGAACACCTTCGTCATAATATTTTACGAAGATTTTATTACCTTCAATTCGGAAAGGTATATTTTGTAATTCACTATGTAATTTTGGCAATTTCATAAGTCTTATTTAACTTCGAGCAATTCGCTCCAGTTGGTAGTGTGTTTTTTAGAGAGTCGTTCCTGCTTCATCATCCATGTATGTTGTAAATCTTGATTTGCTAGTTTTAATTTATCCGCTCCGTATTTATGATTTAAGTTATCTATGACTTGCATTAAATCTTCATGTTTTGGATGTTCATTAAAAAATAAATTCAATTGTTTTATTGGTTTTGGTGTAATTCCCATAACAATTACACCAGCTCTTTTATATTTAAGCCCTTTTTTGTAGATGGTTTGCAATCCTTTTAAGGCATATTTTGATATGGTAATATTAGAATTTGTAGCGTAAGGTAATTCCATAATTATTTTATTTCGGTATTGTGTTTGTTCTTTGCGATGTCTATTGGTATAAATGCCAATCATTAATATACTGCAATACGAATTTTGTTTTCTGAGTTTTTCTGCGCAACTAATAGAAAAGGTTGCAATTCGTTCTTTTAGTTCTTCAAAAGCAACAATATCATTTCTAAAACTTCGTGTTGTAGCAATGGCTTTTTTTGTTTTTACTTCCTCTAATTTTAAAACAAATTTCCCTTCGAGTTCCTGTTTTAATCGCAAACCAACTACAGAGAAACGTTTACGTACCAAAGCATCCGATAATTGTGTAAAATCATAGGCTGTACGTACACCATCTGCCATTAATTTTTTGGCATTTCGCCAACCAATTCCCCAAACATCTGTAATTTTTGTCCACTTTAAAGCTTTTATACGTTGTTCTTCGGTATGAATTACATAGACGCTTTTGGTTTTAGTCGCAAATTTTTTAGCTATTTTATTGGCTATTTTTGATAGTGCTTTGGTTGGTGCAATACCAATACTTATTGGTATGCCAGTCCATTTTTTTACACGATTTTTAATTGTAATTCCATAATCTTGTAAATCGTAATTTTCAAAACCTTTAAATTGTAAAAAAGCTTCATCTATAGAATATACTTCAATATCTGGCGTGAATTGCTCTAGAATATTCATTATTCGCTGACTTAAATCGCCATACAAAGCATAATTAGAAGAAAATACATGTATTTTATATTGCTTAAAAACGGATTCGTATTTAAAAGCTACCGCTCCCATTGGTATAAATTGCTTTGCCTCATTACTACGCGCAATAACACAACCATCGTTATTTGATAAGATAACAATAGGTTTATTTTGAAGTTTCGGATTAAAAACACGCTCACAAGACGCATAAAAATTATTACAATCTACTAAGGCAAACATCCTACAAATTTAATTTTTTTTACTTATCATTTACAAAAAACTTAGCTATTTTTATAATCAAAAGCTATCTTTGAGAAAAATAATTTATCCATGAACAGAATATTAATTTTAGCATTTATAAGCTTATTTGTAAGCTGTAAAAA
>WFMU01000078.1 GCA_015488935.1 Flavobacteriaceae bacterium
GTTTTTTATGATTTAGAATTTTTGTAAGTTCCTTTTCAAAAACATCAAAATAGTTGTCAGTTTTTTTATTTTGAAGACTTAACGCAGTACTATCTGCAGAAGCAATAATAGTTTCTATATTATTATGTGCATTTAAATTTTTAAGATAAGCCACACGATGTGCAATTGCTCCTTTTATAGATGTACCAGGTATTACAAAATATTCCTTCCATTCTGGTTTGTCATTCTTCCATTCTTTAATTACCATTTCTCTGTAGTTACAGGCATCAACATCACCATCGCCATAACCTGCACCAATATGTATCGCTTTGTTAGTTAAGGCAATTTTAGGTTGTTTTTTCCATAAACTACTATTTGTTATAACATCATTATTAAAATTAAAAGGTGTACTTCCTATAAAATTATCATTCAAATTTGTTGAGTGATTCAAATACGCCACCAAATCATCTTTTTTGTTTAAATTATAGATTCTTTCATGCAACGAAACTACTTCTATTTGTCCATAACCATTCGTGGTACCACTCCCAATCATAAAATCGGTCGATTTAAAACTATTCAATATAAAGTTCCAATAGTTATCCGTTTCCGTATCATTGCCTTGCATTTCTACTTCAAACATAAACCGTGCTCCTTTGTAAACAAATTCAGTATCAAACTTTCCTGTACCTGCCGTTACACCTTTATAATTAATCTTTACATGTTCACGCTTAGGCAAACTTAAAAAATGCTTATAATAAGAACTTAATTCAGACTCCAATACCAATTGTTGCTGTACTTCACCATTCTCATCAACCAATAATGCATCACTTATTTCAAAACTAGACCCTTTAAAAGTTTCTTTTTCTTTATTTTTATAAACGGCATCTTCACCACCAAACAATTCTTTTTGTTTTGTGCTACCAAATTTTTTTTCGAATAAACTTTGCACAATACCTAATAAACCTGTACCTGGAATATATGGCAAAAAATTCCAATCTTTTGCAACAACAGCATCATTGTCTAAACTAGATTTTCCCGAACCAACCACCAATACACTCGTGGTTTCAATAACTATTTTTGCGATATATTTTTTCATTCTTTTAATCTTTTAGGAAATTCAATACTTAATAACAATAATTTTTCAATGTTTAAATCCGTAACCATAGTTTTTTTAATTTCTTTTCCTTTAGCGTCTTTCAGCTCAATTTCTAAAAATTCTAATAACGCTTTTCGCTTATTACCAACCCATTTTTCTCCCATTCTGCCATGCAAAATATAACCACTTTTATTGGTATTAGTTTCGTCTTTTACATATTTAAAAATTGAGTCATAAACACTTTTATTCGGATTTTCTGTCCGTTTAGCACGATAAACCAACGAACGTATTGCTCCCCACTGACTACTTGAAATTCCCTTATAAAGCTCTATATGTTTATTTATAAATTTACGTACCGAAGTATATATTTTTTGCTGTTCCTTTTCTTTTTTTAATCGCTCCTTAAAGACCAATACATACGTATTCTTATTGGTATCATCCGTCTCCTCTTCTTCAGATGGATTTTTTACATCATTCCAATCATAATAAGTAATAGACTCTTTTTTTATACTATCTAAAAAAGTGGCATTTACCATAACCTTACCATAACCTTCCGATAAATAAACCCCAATTCCTTTTTCAATATAAGAATTCTTTATTGTAGTTTTCTCATTACATTCTAATACAAAAACAGAACCTTTTTTAATAATTAATCGATCGCCATCATGTGTTTTTCGCTTACCATTTCTAGTATGAAATTTATCAAAATACAATTGCGATTTTTTGTAATTTATAGTGGCATTTTCAAAACCTAAATCCAATGCTGTCGGACTCCATGTAAAAGCGCCAAAATCATTTATAAAAGCCAAATTACTTTTTGCATATATAGTAACAAAACTATTACCATCCTTTGCAAGATTTATAGGTGCAATTTCATCTACTTGTACAACACCTCCAATTTGCTCAAAATAAACAGCCCCAAATTCGGCAGTTTTAGATTTAGAAATATGCTTATTTCCTTTAAAAATAGGTAGCAAATTTTCTAAATACTCTTTTTTATATGCACTTACTTCAAAAATAAATGTTTGTCCTGCCTCTAAATACTCATACAAATACATTTTTCCACTTTCAGCACTTCGCTTTTTAGAATCGTATGCGGACTTTAAAACCACACCTTTTTGTGCATTTATAATAGTAAACTGCCCATCTTTTTCAATAAAATAACCATTTCGCTCCTGTTTCATTTGGATATTCGTATCGTCTTTTAATTGGTGATAAAAATATATACCTGTATCTAATTGTTCTCCTTTATTTTTATACCAAACTGCAGGTATTGGTTTAGATTTTTCATTATCAACCGACAAATATGCATTGCCAAATTGCACATTACCATTATGAAAATAATCTAATATTTCTGAATCATTACTTCCATTAGGACGATACAAACCACCAGCAGCCATTCCTAAAAAAATATTCCCTGGTATATAATCCAAACAATTAAGATTTACCTCCGTTTTATCATTTCCAGAAATGATTAAAGGAGATTTTAAACTTATTTTAAATTTTATACAAAACATCTTATTCTTTTTTAATTTCAATTTGACATCTACCCAAACCTTTAAATCTTTTTTCTCCTAATTTCTTTAATGCTTTAAAACTGTTTTCCAACATCATATCATCACCAGTAAAATTAGCAATACTTCCTTCCAAAACTAACGGTACGGTTACTTCTGTGGTACGCAAAGAATGTTTTTTTGCTTGTTTATTAGTAACGATAGCAGTACTACTTTTTTTATGAAACAATAAATGCGCATACGCTTCACTAATAGTAGGTGAAAGTGTAGCAGAACTAAAATTATTTTTCACTTCATCTTCATTAATATATGCCTTGTCTTTTTCATAAAATACCGTTGTCATAAAAGCATCACTAACCAAATCTTTATCATAGGTATTAATAAAATTTGCAGCATCTTTAATAAGCCCTTTCATCGTTTTACCACCAATATAAGGTAGTCCATTTTTATCTTTTAAAACAGCATTGTCCACTTCTTTTGTTGAGCCACCTTTACCACCAGCATGCCAATATGAGTTAAATTGTAATCGATATGTAATTTTTTTTGCTTCCATAGTTTAATTATCCGTGGTTAATGAATCCAATGTAATAATATCATAAATGTTTTTGTTATCCTTTAATTTTTCGCTACCAATACCTATCTCTTTAAGACTATCTATACCGTTAATTTCTTTAATCCGTTCCCACCTAAAAGCTGCTTTATCTTTATCTTGACACATAACAGTTAATAACTCCCTAATAGCTCCAGTAGATACCTTATCTCCATTTAAAGCATTAACATATTTCAATAATCTAGTAACTTCTTCTATTGTATAAGGTTTTTTGTTAAATTCATAACCATTCGGACTATATTCGTAGTTTACAATAGTATTAAAATCCGCCACAAAAGAATCTTGCACTTTATAAAATTTTAAACAAGAATGCGCTCTATTAGAAAACTTTTTCGCATAACTACAAATACTTTCTGCTAAAGTTACACCATAATGAAAAGGGTATTTTTCTTTTATAAAAACAATTCCTGCTGTTGCAGTAAGCCCTTCATCTAAAGTAGTAATCTGAAGCGATTTAAAATTCTCTTTCGTAGCATTCTCAAAAGCCTTTAAATAAGTATTGGTAAAGGCAACAGCCAAATCAGATCGTATAATTAATGTAATATCATCGCCACCTAAAATCACAGGTCGTAATGGTGCAATATCTTGCCCTTCAACATTCGTTTTCCTTTCAAAATTTTGTTCTTTAACAATCACAGTATCAAAAGCTTTAGCAAAAGCTTGCTTGGTAGAATCTTCAATCAAACGAGATAACTCTTTTAAAACAGTAGTTTTCTCAGTAATAGTTTGATCTATAATTATTTTTTGAATAGTCGCACCTAATTTATTACCATCTGCATGAATAATGGCAACATAATTTTTGTTTTTATCATTTGTAATTTCCGAAATCTCTATAGGAAAAGACCAGTTATCATTACTATTAATTTTATCAAGCAACAAATTTGCTCCTTTTTTTGCTAATTTTAAAACGGTCGTTAAATCTTGGTATTCCGTTTCTTTGGCATGCTTTTTAATTATAGAAACAGGTTCTCCAGTACGCCGCTCAACCCTACCAGACATTAAAACTTGCGAAAACGAATTTATGGGCTTATTTCTATTGGCTTTTAATTGTTTTTCCAATGCTTTAAAATGTGTACTTGTCGTTTCTTCCGTATCACCAACTGCTACAATTGCCTGACTAAAACTAATATTTCCAGCCAAAGCAATAATTCGCTCAGGCATCTGTTGATACACTTTTTCTGCATTCTCAAAACCCCTAAATAGATACCTAATATTACCTGCAGCAGCCAATAATTCATCCGCTTCAATATAAGAATCTTCTCCCAAAATTTCTACTAATAATTTAGTACAAATAAATTCAATAATCTCACTAGCACCAATAATTTCTTTTAATTTATTAGTGTTAAAAATGTAAGATTGAATTCCTTGAATACGTAAACCATATAAATACCTCATAATACTATTCTTTTTTAATATAATTTAATACCTGCTATTAACATAATAACAACAGATATACAAGTACAATTTTAGTTAAAGAAACCTATTAAAAAACAGCAATACAAAAGCTTGGAAAACTAAGAATTTTACAATATTTCACTAGCAAACAACAAATAATGTGTTTTTTTTAGACAGTCCCTTAAACGTCAACAAGGTATAACAAATATTTCAGTAATGAAGAAATTAGAAAAAAAAACTTATAAAAATCATCATAAATAAGGAGTTAATTAAAAAACATAGTATCATTTCTGCTAATTAATAATTAATCGTTGGGTTTATGACGATGTGGTTTTAAAGAAGGATACTTTTTTTTCTTATCTGGAGTAACTCTCCTTCTTCTATCACGACTTCCATCCTCTTTTTTTGGTTTTGGACCAGGCTTTATAGCTTCAATTTTTACCATAATATTTGCTTTTTAAATTTTTAATTCTACAATACAGAGAAAAAATGCAAAAAGACAGTAAAGATAAATTGCTAAAACACCACCATCTATTAACTACTCCATATCATTTTCAAAGATAAACAACAATACAGTATAAAAATTACGGAAAACCATAACCACGCTCACAAATCAACAAACAACACTTTACA
>WFMU01000079.1 GCA_015488935.1 Flavobacteriaceae bacterium
AAAGATATTAATGGTTAAAGTAAAAAAATGATATTTAAAAGTAAAATTATAGTATTATGTTGTTTATTACTTATAACTTGTAAACAGGTAAACAAAATAAAACAAATTCAATAAAAGAAGCGATGACCGAAAAAAATTTGAATGGAGTCCAACCGAATGCGTTCCAGATTTTTACCCTGCAGAAATATATCATGGTAACTTTATTACCGATAATAATAGTTACATTACCATACCTTATGGAGGAACCATAGATAGTGGTGTTTGGGGAAGTTCAGGTTCATCTTGGGCAGTAGGAGAAGATTTTAAACCCGTACCTAGCCGTTTAAAGATTATTTGGATTTCTTTTACAGAAAACCAATTTTATTATTTAGATACCAAATTACCTAAAGAAAAAATGACAGAACTCTTTGAAAAAGGATTTATAAACGACCAAGGTAAGCCAGATAATTATGATGAGATTGCCGTAGGACTTGCTCCAGGAGGTGCCGTTTCCGTATGGTTATTAGGAGGAGATTTTACTACAGAAGTAGGTCATTATCAAGCTATAAAAACAGACGTAGATATGAAGGATTTTAATCCTGATGGTGTACAAGATAAAGATGAATATGTAAAAGTAACAACGGAAAGTTTTTCTGAAGAAACAAAAAAAGTAATAGCAGAGCAAGGAATACCAATTGGTAAATGGACAACTTATAGACAGCGTTTTTTATGGAAACCAGTTTTAAAACATGAAGATAGCTATAAATTAGCTACCTTTCACAATGATTTTTATAATGGTGAAATGTATAATGTATCCGTTGGCAATCCTATATTAGACGATTATCAAAATTATCCTCCACCAAAAAAATCATCTTTTAGATGGTATGATAAAAACAATAATCGTTTTGGCTGTAGAGTACATTTCAATGAAAAAGAAATTTGGGATGCTTTTAAAAAAATATATAAAAATCCAGAAACCAAACAAGCAGAGTTGGTATTTAAAATAGATAAGTATAATAGTGATGTAACAATATTTTTAAAAAGTGAAACCGACAGCATAAAAATAGAAAAAGCAAAAATACATACCTATATAAGTTCCTATTAAACCTTTGAAAAAAAACAGCAAAAAATGAACCATAAAGAAATAGCAGAAATTTACAATCAAACGTTTGGTGGATTAACTTTGTTTTATAGAGATACAAATTTATCTGAAGATTTAATTTCTAAATATGAAGTAGGTCAAATTCTTTTAGAAAGAGGATTTACCGATATGAGTTTTAAAGGTGGCGGAATTTCTACTAATTGTAGATATTTAATTGCAAGTGCCTTTGGGAAAAATGTTTCATCAATAATGCCTGAAACGATTGAATTTGGACATACAATGTTAGCTTCTGGTGCATATTTTAAAGTTCTTGACATTTATAAGCTTAATGGAAAATCTCAAATATTCTTATTAAATATTCCTAAAAATGCAATAGATTTTTTCTCGAAAGCCACTTCAAATATAGAAAATGATATTGTAATAAAAGCACGAGAAAGTTTTGACGCTAAAATAAACTCTGAGCCAATTGCAGAACTCGAAAAAGAAGTATGGAAAGATAGAATTGATTTTCCAATTGGAATGGACGAAAAAGGAGCTTTTTTTAATCAAAATATTACACAAAACAATTCGGATATTAAGCCCAATTCTTTAAGCAAAAGTAAAACTTGGTGGAAATTTTGGTAGAAAACAAAACAACAAACTGTGTTGGCAGTAATACAACTAAACAAAAATTATATGAAATTTAAACTTTTTAAGAAATATTTAATTTATACATTTTTAACTGGAATTTCATTCAGTTTATATAATTGTGGAATATTTCAAAAAACATATTCTTATACAAGTTGTGATAGTACTGAAACTGTTGTAAGCAATGTTATTCGAAAAGAATTAACTGGAATTCAAGACACTACTACTGTAAAAATAAACGGAACTTTACTTGAAAATAAAGAACCGCAATTTGGAACAAAATTAAAATTCATTAATATACTAACTAAAAAAATAGATTCAACGGAAACGGATTTTGATGGAAATTATAATATTGAATTAAACAATGGAATTTATAAAATAGTAGCGAATACGGAATATAATAGACAAACAAATTTAGGAATGTTTACTTTTAAATCTGGAGAACTTTGGATTTTAGATTTTGACTTTGAAGTAACCGAAATGTTTGTAGAATCTGTTATCGAGTTTAAAAGTAAACGAGATTATAAAAAGTATCTTGAAAAAATAGGAAAGTAACAAGCCTCTACTGCCAACAAAATATAAAAAGAATTTTAATGCTTAACCCAAAGTCTAGGTATATTTAATAAATCCGGTAAAGTTTTAGTTTTACGTTAAAGTCAGATAAAAAAAATTAAAAATTTCACTACTTGTAAAATTGCAAATTATTTTTTATCTTGTGACGCACAAACGTAGTTACCCCTTACTGTTCATATCCAACAACAAACAAAAGAACATGAAAAATTTATCCCTATTTATTATATTAATTAGTTATACAATTACACAAGCACAAATTGTAAATATACCTGATACTAATTTTAAAAATGCTTTGTTAAATCACAATCCTGCAATAGATACTAATGGCGATGGTGAAATACAAGTTAATGAAGCCATTGCTTTTTCTGGTTACCTAAATGTTGAACAAAAAAATATTGCGGATTTAACAGGTATTGAAGCTTTTACTAATTTAACTGTTTTACGGTGTTCTGGAAATAACCTAAGCTTTTTAAATGTTTCAAATAATACTAATTTAACGCAGCTATATTGTCACTATAATCAATTAAGTAATTTAGATATATCTAACAATCCTAATTTAATAGGTTTAAATTGTACATATAATCAATTAAGTAATTTAGATATATCTAACAATATAAATTTAATTTATTTATACTGTGCATATAATCAATTAAGTAATTTAGATATATCAAATAATCCCAATTTAACGGAATTAAAATGTTCCAATAATCTATTGAGTCATATAGATATTTCTAACAATTCGAATTTAACTTATTTAAATTGTAGTTCAAATCAATTAATCAGTTTAGATGTGTCTAATAATCCTAATTTGACTTATTTAAATTGTTACTCTAATCAATTGAGCAGTTTAGATATATCTAACAATCTGAATTTAATAGATTTAACGTGTATATCTAATCAATTAGTCAGTTTAGATGTGTCAATAAATACAAATTTAACTAGTTTGCGTTGTGACAATAACTTATTAACCAGTTTAGATGTTTCTAATATTGTAGGTTTACATTTACTCCATTGTAATAATAATCCAAACCTAACCTATATTAATTTAAAAAATGGCAATAATGATAATTTAGCTATAAATGATTATTTTTATCAATCTTATTTTAACGACCTTCCAAATCTTCAGAGCGTTTGCGTAGATGAGTTAAATACAAACTTAACAGCATATATAACAACAGAAACTGGTCATGCTGTAACCTTTACTGAATACTGTAGTTTTTTACCAGCACAAAGTAATACAATTAGTGGTAATATAAAATTAGATTTAGATAATAATGGCTGTGATAGTGCCGATTTATCAATGGCAAACTTGATGCTTATTTCGAGTAACGGTACAGACAGTTTTGCAACTTTCACTCAAAATAACGGAGATTATTTACTTTATACTAGTGAAGGAGATTTTACAACACAAATAACATCAAACGTACCTAATTACTATGCTGTAAATCCAAATTTACAAACCAATACATTTACAGGTTTTAACAATACGTTTACCGCAGATTTTTGTATTGTGCCAAACCAAACTATAAATAATCTGAATATTAGTTTAATTCCAACAAGCCAAGCAAGACCTGGTTTTATTGCAACCTATCAAATAGTATATAAAAATATTGGCACAACACCATTAGATGGCTCGGTAAGTTTAAACTTTGACGATACAAAATTAAATTTTTTAAATGCAAGTGAAAATGTAAACACACAAACAAGCAACACATTAACTTTTAATTATACCAATCTAAATCCTTTTGAAAAAAGAACCATAGATTTACAATTTAATGCAAATACACCTTTTGCACCACAACCTGTAAACATTGGTGATGTTTTAAGTTTTATCGCAACTGTAAATCCAATTACAGGAGATAATACACCAGATAACAATACAGCTACTTTAAATCAAATAGTGGTAGGCTCTTATGATCCAAACGACATTACTTGTTTAGAAGGAAATGAACTTTTATTAGCAGATACAGATAAATTTTTGCATTATGTAATTCGTTTTCAAAATACAGGTACTGCAAGTGCCATAAATGTAGTTGTAAAAAATATTTTAGATGCTAAGTTAGATTGGTCAACGTTACAATTAGAAAGTTTAAGCCATAATAATAGAGT
>WFMU01000080.1 GCA_015488935.1 Flavobacteriaceae bacterium
AAGTTCCTAAAGTAATAATAATATGAGTTGCATTTTTAATTTGTAATTTTGTTTGTTTTACAGCATTGTTTAAATTTATTAAAAAGTTTTTTTTATCCGAAGTGCTTAAATCCGAATGTACATCAAAACAATGCCAACGCTCGTTGTAAAAAAACAAATCCTTCTCTGTATAAACTTTATCGTTTAAACTAGAAATAATCAAATTTTCAATAGCTTTAGGTTGGAATAAAATTCCAAAAGGATTAACTGTATTTTTAAATTTAAAATAAGTTAATTTATTGCCAATATGCTGTGTAAAGCAAGAGCCAATTAATAACAAATTAGCATTGTAATCGATATAGTTACTTGCTTGTTTTGGTAATATCTCGGTACGAAAATTCATTTTTACAATATTATTGGTACAAAGTAAGCAAAAATTATATCGAACCGAAGTTTTTTAAAAATTATAAATACAATGTATAAAAAACAAAAGCCAAACCTACATATTTTATTATTTCTAAGATAACAACAGATTTATTTTCCATAAGACGACCAACAATAACAATATTAAGCATTAGTAATATTAGTAAAATGTATGTGTAGGTAATAGGTATATCTGCCATAATGTATGCCGTTATTGCTAGTAGTACAAATGCAAGAAACATTAAAAAAACCAAATAAGCCTTTTTTACTTTCGAATAATTTTTATAATCGTAGCTACCTTTATTAATATAAGTACTCGATAATTTTAGAGCACCAGATTCAGGAATCCAATCTGGACCTTTAAATAAAAGTTTTATTTTTTCTGTAAATGTTGGTAATTGTTTCATCTGAAACAGTAGATTGGAATAATAATGAAATACTGAAGGAATAAAATTACGTGTATTGATATCTTTTGTAATACCATAAGCAACAGGATTTTTTTCTTCTTCAAAAGAACCAAAAAGGCGATCCCAAATAATAAAAATACCACCGTAATTTTTATCTAAATACTCTGTATTACTACCGTGGTGTACACGATGATGCGATGGAGTAACCATAAATTTTTCGATAATACCTAATTTTGGGATTAAAGTAGTATGTAATAAAAATTGATACAAACCAATAACCAAATGCGTACCTAAAACCACCTTTGCCGAAAAACCGATAATTGGCATTAACGACCAAACTAAAACACGAACAACCACCTGAAAGGGTGTTAGATTTAAAGCAACCGTATAATTGTAATCCTCACTTTGGTGATGTACAATATGTGCTCCCCAAAAAAGATTTATTTCGTGACCTGCTCTATGATAAAAATACCAAAGAAAATCAGAAACAACAACCGCTAAAATAAAATAGTATTTTGTTTCTGGTATATTAAATATAGCAAAATGAGTATATAAATAATTAAAATGCATGTAAATTAATGGTACCATTAATAAACCAGCAGCTCTGTCAAAAATTCCCATAGATAAATTAGAAACAGTATTCTGAAATCGAAAAACTTTTTTTCCTTTTTGACGAGCAATTAGATATTCTATACCAACAACAAATAGTACACCCGCAATGACCATCCATAAATATTTATTATTATCGTCCATAATATGTATAAATAAGCTTAATTTCTTTGCAAAACTAAAAATTTTAAACTAAAAACAAGGGTTTTAGCACGTTAAAAAAGACTTAAAGGTTTTATATTTATAAAATATACCTTTTTGCATTTTCTAATGCAATAGTAATTCCATCTGGATTTCTTCCTCCTGCTGTAGCAAAAAATGCTTGTCCACCACCACCACCATGGATTAATTTACCTAATTCTCTTACAACTTTACCAGCATCTAAACCTTTATTAGCGACTAAACTTTTAGAAATATAGCAAGTAAGTAATGCTTTATCTCCATTTTTTGTACCAGCTATAAAGAATAAATTTTCTACTTTGTTGCCCATATCAAACATTAAATCTTTAATAGATTTTGCATCTAAATCTAGTGTTGTTGCTAAAAAATTAATACCATTAATTTCACTAATCTTGTTTATTAAATCGCCTTTAACGAAAGATGCTTTTTCTTTCATTAGCGCTTCAATTTGTTTTTTTAGTTTGGTATTTTCGTCCTGTAAATTCAATACAGATTGTACGGTATCTATTGGATTTTTTAAAGCTAATTTTATTTTGTTATATTCTTTATCTTGATTTGCGTAATAATCTTTTACCGCATCACTAGTAATAGCTTCAATTCTTCTAATTCCAGATGCAATAGCTCCTTCCGAAGTAATTTTAAAATGCCAGATATCTCCTGTATTTTTTACATGAGTTCCTCCACATAGTTCTTTAGATTTTCCAAATTCAATCATACGTACAGCATCACCATATTTTTCGCCAAATAATGCCATAGCACCTTGTTCAATAGCTTGTTTCATAGGAATACTACGATGTTCTTTTAAAGGTAATTTTCCTCGAATACGCGCGTTTACAAAATCTTCTACATCTTGTAATTCTTTTGGGCTTAGTTTTGCAAAATGCGAAAAATCAAACCGCAAATATTTACTGTGTACAGCAGAGCCTTTTTGTGCTACATGTTTCCCTAAAATTTTACGTAATGCTTGATGTAATAAATGCGTTGCGGTATGATTACATTCTGTTCTAAAACGTTGTTTTACATCTACAACTGCATTAAAAGTATCTTTTATATTTTTTGGTAAATCTTTGGTAAAATGTATAATTAAATTATTTTCTTTTTTAGTATCTACTATATATACTACATTTCCATTTGGTACTTCTAAGTAACCTTTATCGCCAACTTGCCCACCACCTTCTGGATAAAAAGGCGTAATATTAAACACCAATTGGTACATTTCTCCATCTTTTTTTGAAGTTATTTTTCGATATTTAACAATTTTAACTGGAGTTTTTAAAATATCGTAACCAACAAATTCCTCTTCGTCATCTTCTAGTAAGGTAATCCAATCGTCTGTTTCTACTTTAGAAGCGATACGAGAGCGGTCTTTTTGTTTTTGTAATTCTTCTTTAAAAACATCTTCTTCGTAAGTATATCCTTGTTCCGATAAGATGAGTGCAGTTAAATCTTCAGGAAATCCAAAAGTATCAAATAATTCAAAGGCTCTTTTTCCAGAAACTACGGTACCGTTAGTACTTTTAACAATTCCATCGAGTAAAATCAAACCTTGGTCTAGCGTACGTAAAAAGGAGTTTTCTTCTTCTTTAATAACGTTGCTAATCAATTGTTTTTGCGCAACAATTTCAGGAAAAGCGATTCCCATTTGTTTTGCCAATAAATTGACTAAGCGATACATAAATGGTTCTTTTTTATTTAAAAAAGTAAAACCATAACGAATAGCTCTTCTTAAAATACGGCGAATTACATAACCAGCACCGTTGTTAGATGGTAATTGTCCATCTGCAATAGCAAAAGCCACTGCTCTAATATGATCGGAAATTACACGAATAGCAATATTTACTTTTTCGCGTTCTTCGACAGTTAAATTTTTATTTTCGTATTTGGTTTGTGTAATGGTTTCTACTTCTCTAATAATTGGTGTAAAAACATCGGTATCGTAATTTGATTGTACACCTTGAATTACCATACACAAACGTTCAAAACCCATTCCAGTATCTACATGTTGTGCTGGTAAATTTTCTAGGGAGCCATTTGCTTTACGATTGTATTGCATAAAAACCAAATTCCATATTTCGATAACTTGCGGATGGTCCATATTAACTAAACTTTTACCATCTACTTTGGCTTTTTCTTCGGCAGAACGAATATCTACATGAATTTCTGAACATGGGCCACAAGGACCTTGTGCTCCCATTTCCCAAAAATTATCTTTTTTGTTTCCGTTTAAAATACGGTCTTCGGCAATATGTTCTTTCCAATAATCGTAGGCTTCTTGGTCAAAATCTAGATTTTCATTTTTATCTCCTTCAAAAACGGTAACATAAATATTATTTTTATCTATTTTATACACTTCAGTAAGCAATTCCCATGCCCAAGCAATAGCATCTTTTTTAAAGTAATCGCCAAAACTCCAGTTTCCTAACATTTCAAACATAGTATGGTGGTATGTATCTTTACCAACTTCTTCTAAATCGTTGTGTTTACCAGAAACACGTAAGCATTTTTGGGTATCTGCAATACGCTTTATTTCTGCTTTGCGTTGTCCTAAAAAATATTCTTTAAACGGAACCATTCCTGCATTGGTAAACATTAGGGTTGGGTCGTTTTTTAAAACCATTGGAGATGAGGGTACAATTTTATGCTTTTTACTTTGGAAAAAGTCTAAAAACTGTTGTCTAATTTCTTTTGCATTCATCTTTTAATACGCTTAATTTTAATACTTAATTCTTAACAAAAAGTTAATAAAAATACACTTTAAAAAACATTTTGTAACTTTGCTTGCTTTTTTACATCTATTTGTATGTAATAAAAAGGCAAAAGTAACACATTTTAATCAGTATGGCTAAAGAAAAATATCATTATGATTCGAAGACCTTATCTTACAAAAAGGTAAAGTTAAAAACTTCCGAAAAAATACTGCGTTTATTTTTATTAATAATAGCAGGTTTTTTGATAGCTTTTATGGGTTATCTTGGCTTTAGTCAGGTTTTTGAATCGCCAAAAGAGAAAGAATTAATACGAGAGATGGATAATATGCAGTTACGTTATAAGTTACTGGATAAAAAAATGGATCAAGTAGAAGGTGTTTTATCCGAAATAGCAAAAAGAGATAATAATATTTATCGTTTGTATTTTGAAGTAAATCCAATTCCAGACGAACAAAGAAAAGCAGGATTTGGAGGAATTAATAGATATAAAACATCAGAAGGATTTAACAATTCTCAAATGATTATTGATGCCTCAAAAAAAATGGATATTTTATCCAAGCAATTGGTAATTCAATCTAAATCTTTAGATGAAATTGTAAAATTAGCAAAAAATAAAGAAAAGATGTTGTCATCTATACCAGCAATTATGCCAATAGAAAAAGATAATTTAACTCGAATGGCTTCTGGTTATGGTATGCGAATGCATCCTATATTAAAGATTCGAAAAATGCATGAAGGTATGGATTTTTCGGCAAAGAAAGGAACGCCAATTTATGCATCTGGAGATGGAACTGTTATTCGTGCTGAGCGAAGTAGTTCTTATGGAAATGTGGTTTATATAGACCACGGTTATGGTTACGAAACAAGATATGCTCACATGAGTGCACTAAAAACAGTAAAAGGTAAAAAAGTAAAACGTGGTGATTTAATTGGTTTGGTAGGAAATACAGGTAGGTCTGTAGCGCCTCATTTACATTATGAGGTAATTTATAAAGGTAAACATGTAAATCCAATCGATTTTTATTTTGGAAATTTATCTGCCGAAGAATTTGCTGCAATGCAAAAAGAATCCATGCAAGAAGGACAATCTCTAGAACGTTAGAATGTAATTTATTTATTATGCATATAGATTTAAAAGACAAACAATATTATCGCATTGGCGAAGTAGCCAAGGCCTTTGGTGTAAACACGTCACTTATCCGTTTTTGGGAAAAGGAATTTGATATTATTAAACCAAAAAAAAATAAAAAAGGAAATCGTTTATTTAGACAAAGCGACATTAAAAACCTCCAAATGATTTACCATCTTGTAAAAGAAAAAGGATTTACTTTAGATGGTGCTAAAAAGAAATTGAAGGAAAAACCAGAAAAAATAAAAAATAATCACGATATTATAGCTCGTTTAGAAGGTATAAAAGCCGAACTAATCAATTTTAAAAATCAATTATAAATTAACTAAAAAATTATTATCATGAAAAAATGGCTACCCTTAATTCTTGTTGTTGCAATTGCTTTTTGGGCATACAATAAAAGTGTTGGATTTTATAATACAGCAACTAATTTAAAAGAAGAAGCAACCAGTAAATGGGCAAATGTAGAGAGTGCTTACCAACGAAGAGCAGATTTAATTCCGAACCTTGTTGCTACCGTAAAAGGATATGCGGCACATGAAAAGGAAACTCTAGAAGGTGTTATCAAAGCAAGAGCAGAAGCTACAAAAACAACTATAAATGCAGGTGATTTAACACCCGAAAAAATGGCAGCTTTCCAAAAAGCACAAAATGGTTTATCTGGTGCTTTGAACAAATTAATGGTGGTTGTAGAACGTTATCCAGATTTAAAAGCAAATCAAAACTTTTTAGAATTACAAAGCCAACTCGAAGGTACCGAAAATCGAATAAAAGTAGAAAGAGATCGTTTTAATGATGAGGTTAAAGGATATAATAAATTTATTAAAGTATTTCCAAATAATCTTTTTGCAGGTTGGTTTAAGTTTGCAGAAATGGGCTACTTTAAAGCCGAAGCTGGTAGCGAAAAAGCACCAAAAGTGTCCTTTTAAATTACGACAATTTTTTTTATTTGTAGATTTGTTTATTACAAATCTACAAATAAAAAACTTGAAACTCACACACCAATGTCTAAAGTAGAAGATTTTTTTAGTTCCCAACAAGAGCAGCAAATTATTGATGCTATACGTATTGCCGAAAAAAATACTTCTGGAGAAATACGTGTACATATAGAGCGCATATCGAGTAAAGAAACAATAGATAGAGCTGCCGAAGTGTTTTATTATCTAAAAATGGATGAAACTAAAAATCGTAATGCCGTTTTGTTTTATTTGAGTATAGAAGATAAAAAATTTGCCATTATTGGCGATAAAAATTTGCACGAAAAAGTAGGTAATGATTTTTGGGAAAGTACCAAAAAAGAAATCTTGCATGAATTTAAAAAAGGAAATTTTACAAAAGGATTAGTAAAAGGTATTACCGAAGCAGGAAACCAATTAAAAACCTTATTTCCTTACGATAAAACAGATGTAAATGAGTTGCCAGACCATATTTCTAAAGGAAATTAAATGGCAGACCACAACGAACTCGGAAAACTCGGAGAGCAAAAAGCAATTGCTTATTTAAAAGAAAATGGCTACACTATATGTACCACAAATTGGCGATTTCAAAAAGCAGAAATTGATATTATTGCACAAAAAGCAGAAACCTATGTTTGTGTAGAAGTAAAAACACGTACGAGCAATTATTTTGGAGATCCACAAGATTTTGTAGATAAAAAAAAGATAAAATTACTTGTAAAAGCAATGAATGAATATATAATTTCAAACGATTTAGATGTAGAAGTACGTTTTGATGTTATTGCTATTATTCATCATAAAAACAAAACAACATTAACACATTTTAAAGATGCTTTTTTTTATTTTGATTGAGAAAGTTATTTTTTTTTAGATTAGTATTACTTACCAATTAAAGAAATAATCTTTTTTTCTAAATCTATTTCTCTAGATTTTTTAGCGGCACTATCAATATAAGCAATTCTACCGGATTTATCAACAATAAAATAAGAAGGAAAAATACCTTTAGTATTGTAAAGCTGACTTACATCATTAGCAGAATATGCAACTTTAAAATCAAATTTTACACGGCTTAAAAAATGTTTGACAATATCACTTCTATCAAT
>WFMU01000081.1 GCA_015488935.1 Flavobacteriaceae bacterium
CTCGGAGATGTGTATAAGAGACAGCACAAGTATTTACCTAACAAAACGCTCATTTTGTTAATAAATATAACTAATTGTTAATAAAGCGCATTAAATTGGTTAAAAAAACGAGCTTAAACCAATGATTACAACCTTTAACAGACTTTTACATCTTTATTAAATTTATAGCCATTTAAGAAACTTTTACTATCCATTCTTCGTTTTCCTGAAACTTGAAGTTCTTCTATTTCTAAAAATCCTTCAGCAACAGCTATACGCAATTCTTTTTTTGTAAAAATTACCGTTCCAATAGCATGGTTATGATTTTCGGATATGGCAGATGCTTTATAAATTTTTAATTCTGTTTTTACATCGCCATTTAACAAGTTAGTCCATGCAACTGGATATGGAGATAATCCTCTTACCTTATTATTAATATTAGCCAAAGTATTTGTCCAATCTACTTTACATGTTTCTTTAAATATTTTTGGAGCATGTTTATGCTCTCTATTTGGTTGGGCTTTTGTTTTAACTTTATTCTCTTTAATTTGCTTTATTGTTTTTGTAACTAATTTACTTCCCAAATGCATTAATTTATCGTGCAATTCACCTGCTGTTTCATTTTTTTCTATACGACATACTTCTTGCAAAATAACTTCGCCAGTATCAATTTTTTCATCGATAAAAAAAGTGGTTACTCCTGTTTCTGTTTCGCCATTAATTATTGCCCAATTTATTGGTGCTGCTCCTCTATATTCTGGCAATAAAGATGCGTGTAAATTAAAGGTTCCATATTTTGGCATTTGCCAAACTCTTTTTGGCAACATTCTAAAGGCTACAACTACTTGCAAATTTGCATTTAAGGTTTTTAGTTCTTGTAAAAACACTTCTGATTTTAAGTTGGTAGGCTGTAATACTTTTAAATTATTTTTTACTGCAAATTTCTTTACGGCAGATTGGTGTACTTTTCGTCCTCTTCCTGCGGGTTTATCTGGTGCTGTAATAACACCAACAACGTGGTATTCTTTTTCTAAAATTCCTTTTAATATGGTTACAGCAAACTCTGGAGTTCCCATAAAAACTATTCGTATATCTCTCATTTTTTAAATGTGCTTATAGGTATTTTTTATTGTTAATTGTAGTATTTTTTTCTCTAATAACAATTGTATGGTTTCGAGTACATCTTCTTCTTTTTCTTGTAGCAAATTTACCATTTCTTTTGATGAAATTTCTTTTTTTTCTTTAAAAAGTAAACCTATTTTTTCTGCTAAAGGTTTCTTATCTTTTTGAACTGATTTTTTTTGCAAACAAATATCACAAACGTCACAATCTGTTGTATTTTTTTCTTCAAAATAGTGTAGTATTTGTTTACTTCTACACGTTTTATCGTTGGTAATATAAGCAATAATATTTTTTGCTTTATCTCTTTTTACTTTATTGCGTTGGATTATACTTCTTGAAATTCTATTTATTGTAATGGCATCTTCTCGCATCACTAAAAATAGTATTTTTGTATTGTTAGTTTGATTTTTATACCTAATAATTCCATCTTTATTTAGTTGCTTTAATTGCTTGATTAGTGTAGATTTACCGATTTGTAATCTCGTTGCGAGATAGTTTTCATTAATGGTTGTTAGATTTTCAAAAATTCCACCATAACTACGCAATAAAAGTTGGATTAATGCTTTTGCTTTTTTATGTTTTTTACTATATAAAAGCACATCTTTATCTTTACTAACAAACTGTACTAAACTTCGTTTTTTAAAATGTTTTTCTAAAAGTAATACACCTTCTTTTTCTAAGATATCAATTGCTGTATATGCTTTTATAATAGATAATTTATATTTTGCACAAAAATCTTGTAAATTAAAATTGTAATAATTTAACGATTGCTCTCCTTTAGCAATATATAAATGTTGATTTAATAGTGTATATATTTGTTTTACATAAGCTACATCAACAATACTTTTTTCTATTTTTTTTTCGAACATTAATATTGTTGCATTATTATATAGAATTACAGAGAATGCCTTTTTACCATTTCGTCCTGCTCTACCTGCTTCTTGTACGTAATTTTCTATACTATTAGGAACATCAATATGCACAACTACTTTAACATTATCTTTATCTATTCCCATACCAAAAGCATTGGTAGCAACCATGATACGGTATTTTTCAGACATCCAATTTTGGAATGAAATTTCTTTATCTTCTTGAGACATTCCGCCGTGATAATAGGTGCTTTTAAAACCATGCATTTGCAAATAATCGCTTATTGTTTTTGTCTGTTTTCGTGTATTTACATAAATTATTGCAGGAGCTTTTATCTTATTTAAAATTTGTTGTAATTTATATAATATATCTTCCGTTTTAAAAACTTGGTATGCCAAATTTTTTCTATAAAATGTTTCTTTAAATAATTGGACATCTTTTAGTGCTAAAAAATGTGTAATATCATCAATTACCGTTGCCGTTGCTGTTGCTGTTACCGCAATAAAATTAGCATTAGGCTGTAAACTTCTTAAATTGGTTATTTGCAAATAGCTCGGTCTAAAATCATGTCCCCACTCCGAAATACAATGTGCTTCATCTACTGCAATAAGATTTACTTGCAATTGTTTTATTTTTTCTTGTATAAATTCGGATTGCAATTTCTCGGGAGAGATATACAAAAATTTCACATTTCCGTATAACATATTATCAAAAGCAATAACAATTTCATTTTCAGAGAGTTTAGAGGTTATTGCAATTGCTTTTATTCCTTTCTTTTTTAGGCTAGTTACTTGATCTTGCATTAGCGCAATTAATGGTGTAATTACAATACAAACACCATCTTTTAATAATGCTGGTATTTGGTAACATAGCGACTTCCCTCCTCCTGTTGGCAGTAAGGCAAGTACATCTTTATTTTCTAATACAGCTTTAATAATTTCTTCTTGTGCATTACGAAAATAATCGTGCTTCCAATATTTTTGTAAAATTTCAAGAGGTTTCAAAGGTATATTTATAATTTAAAAAAGACTAATCTTATATTTTACTTAAGATAAAATCTGCTCGTTCCTTGGCTGTTCCAAAAGGTACTTCAATAATGGTATAACCTAATTCTGTATAGGCAGATTTTAAATGATTGTATATTGCTAGTGATTGCTCAAAACTTTCGTAACGTTCATTGTCTGTAATGTAAATTTCTTTCCATGGTGGCATTAAAAACAAGGTGTTATTGTAAAGGTTTGCTTTACTTTCATCTACAAAAATAGCAGGATACGAAACACCTAAATAATTCATATAAGCAAAAACATCTGGAATACCTCTATCAAAAAAAACCAAATCAGACGTTAATTTCTCGGCTTTTTTAAATTGTTGCACTCTTCCTTCTAAAAGCAATTTACTAAATAACATTGGATCTTTTAAAAACAATTGTTCAATACCGTTTTTTCTTGCCATTAGCGTCACTTCTCTCGAAATTTCATGCATACAATCGTACTTACGTTTTTCTAATTCGTTAATTACGGTGGATTTTCCTGTTCCGGGACCTCCAGTGATGACAATCTTTTTTTGCATAAAAATACTA
>WFMU01000082.1 GCA_015488935.1 Flavobacteriaceae bacterium
CTATTTTAATGATGTAAATTCCGTTTGAAAAACTAGAAATATCTATCTTTTTTTGTTTTGTAGTATTCTTAGATTTATTACTATAAACTAGTTGACCAGTAGCAGAAAAAATTTCTATTTTACTTATCTCTTGCTTCAATAAGCTAATACTCAAGTTTTTTGAAGTTGGATTTGGATACAATTGAATGTTTTTTTCCTTAGGCATTATATCCGTATTCTTTCCATGTCTTATTGCTGCATCTCTACGTACAAATCTTCGAATAAAGTAATCTTTAATTTCTTGTGTAAATTCTGTATAAGACGGTTGTTCTGTAAGTAACATAGGATTGTTGTTGTTATATACAACTTGATACATCCATTTGTCAGTGTAGCAACTTTCACAACACGAAGGAATATACATACCTATAACATAAAATTTGTTTTGACCAAAAGTGTTATATGTTGGAAATGTAGTTGTTAGAGACCATGGAGAAACCGGAGAGTTTGCAGCTCCACCACCTGTTGTATTTGATGCCCATCCAAAACTTCCAGAAACAATACCTCCAGAAAATAATGGAGCGGTTGGTGTTGTTGTTTCATAAACAAACCAGTAATAATTGCTTCTTAATTTACATGCTTTATTGTAAAGGATATCATCCGTTGACGACAAGGTATTTAAAGAGCCTGTTATTTTATTTGTATTTCCTTGATGTTGTACGGTAATAAAATATCCTGGGTCTAACTTTTGCTGTAATGCAATATCATCTATTGCTATATCATTTCCATCACCATTTCCTGTTTCATCTAATTCTATTTGTAAATTTATGGATGTAGATTGCGCAGTAAAACAAACTTCCAAACGTTCCCAATCGCAAGGGTTGGCATCATCTGTATTTATTACTTGTGTAACAGCACTGGAACCTGCTCGTAATGTAATTTTAGGCAAAATATTAAACCTACATTGTTCCATATCTTTAAAATTAGCACACAATTTATACTCTTTTCCCTCTTTTAATCCTGTTATGCTTTGTTCCCAAATAACACTACTTCCACTTTGTTGTGTTTTTCCATTTGCTACAAAAAACATATTGTTTGTTGCATACGCTGCTGGATCTGCACAAAAGGAATGATCGGTAACATTTGCTCCAAATGCAGCAGCTGTAGTAACTACATCATACTCGCCAGGATAGGTTGTACTTGTTTGTACATAGCTACTAGAAAAACCAGTATTACCAAATTCAAAATTTCCGTTTACTACTAAATTTGGATTATTTTTACTTTCACAGCAATATGCACCATCTTTGGTTGGTGGATCAATTACTACAGTACCATCGCAAGTTTTACTTATACAAATATTATCATAACCAAAATTTTCATCACCATTACCTAAATCAATATTAAAACCTATTGCTCTAACAGCAACAATTAAATTATCCCAATCTACTGCACTACCTGTGTTAATTATCCATTGTCCGTCTGCATTACTCGGTAAATTTGTACCATCACTAAATGCAATTGGCGCACATACTCTTATCCAACCTCTACTTATATCAACAGGTGTATTTAAAACAAATCTTGCACTAATTGTAGAAGAAGAAGGATCGTTTCCGTTCATAATAAATAAGGTATTCCCATTATAGGTTCCTCCATTTTGACTAAATAAACGGATATCAAAACAAAAACAACCTTTTTCTTGTGGTACCATTGCAATCCAGTTACCTGAATAATCTACATTATTATAAACGTGTGTACTCCCATTACTACAACCACCATCATCTACGTGTAAATACATATCTCCAGCACCATTAATACTATTTGTATCTTGGTAATTAATACCATCTACATTAGTGGCACCCCAATTGTTAAGTACTCCAAATTGTGGCGTACCTAAACATCCACCACCTGCTAATGTTGTGGCTGCATACTGATTAAAATCTTCGCAAAAAGATTGACTATAAATACTATTAGTGAATAATAGCATTATAAAAATAATTTTTTTCATAATAAAAAATGTTAAATTAAACCTACTCTTTTTTGGCTTTTCGGAATCCCCCTTTTATATAAATATGCCAAATGAGGGTTTTATTACCCACTTTTTTAAGTGATTATAGATTTTTATCAAATAAATTAACAGGGATTAGATATAAAAATTGAAGAAAAATGCAATGAATACGTGAAATATGAAATGAAATTTAACGAAACTACGCAATTTGTCACTTTTTTTTACGAATTCACGTTAAATTATGGCTAGATTCAAATCCAAATTATTTTACAAAACGTTCTAATAATTCTGTTAATTCCGTAGTATTTTCGATATGACTCATGTGTCCGTTAGAAAATTCAACGACAGTTACATCTGTACCTTTTACTTGTTGTAATAAATCATCTCTTTGCAACAAAGGGTCTTTTTTGCCTAAAATAAACAGTTTTTTAAACTTTGCATTCTGTAGAATAAAAGTTCTATTTTTTCTAATTTTCATACCTTCTAAAGAAGCTATAATACCTTGTTTAGAAGTTTTTAGAGCGGCTTCTTTTACAACAAGAATTTCTTTATTAAACCGAGTTCTACTTTCTTTTGTAAATAAATTAGGAATTGCCATCCTTACAAAGGCATTTACATTTTTTTTCACCATAACAATTGCCCTTTCTCTGTTACGTTGTCTCTCTTTAGAATCTGGTAAGGCAGTAGAATTCATCAAACAAAGTTTTTTGATTGTATCTGGAAATAATTCAGCAAAAGCTAAGGCAATATAACCACCAAGCGAATGTCCAATAATAGTATATCTTCGCAATTTAAGATATTTTAAAACCGCTTTTACCATCGCTGCCTGATCTTCCATGGTATGTATATAGCTCAAATTTTCAGTTTTACCATGACCAAGTAAATCGATTGTAATAACTCTATTTTTTTTTGCTAAAACAGGAACAATAGTACGCCACATACTACTGTTTTCTAAAAAACCATGTAGCAAAACAACCACACTTCCCTTTCCTTGCGAAGTGTAGCTTATTTTAATATTTTTGTATTGAAAGATGTGCAATATGTAGTATCTCTTTTTTTATTGTAAAAATGTAAAAATATATGGTTGCCATTATTAAAACCCTGTAAGCTAAGGTGCTGGATTTGGTTGACTAATAAACACTGCTTCAATCTCCTTATTGATTTCTTCCGATAAAGAAACATCGATACTATCTATATTTTCTTTTAGTTGTGTTAGGTTAGTTGCTCCAATAATAGTACTAGTTAAAAATGGTTGTTGATGGATATAAGCCAATGCCATTTGTGTAAAACTTAAATTGTATTTCGTTGCTATTTTTGCATATTTAATTACCGCATTATCTACTTCTGGACTGTTATATCTTGCCATTTGTGGATACAATTCTACTCTTGATTTTGGATGTTTTTTTCCTCCCAAAAACTTACCAGATAATATACCAAATGCTAGAGGTGAATACGCTAACAATCCAATATTTTTCTTAATTGCTATTTCTGCGTTACCTATTTCAAAAGTTCTATTTAGTAAACTATACGGATTTTGAATACTTACTGGTTGCTCCAAATTTTTTACTTTTGCTTCTTCTAAATAACGTAATATTCCGTAAGGAGTTTCGTTAGATAATCCATAGTGACGAATTTTTCCTTGTTTTATTAAATCGTTTAAGGTTTCTACTACCTCTGCAAAATTTTCTTCCCATTTTTCGTCTTTAAAATGACGATAATTTCGTACACCAAAACAATTGGTTTTACGTTCTGGCCAGTGCAATTGATACAAATCGATATAATCGGTTTGCAATCTTTTTAAACTTTTTTCGATAGCATCGTAAATTGCTGCTTTAGAAAATCCCATATTATCTCTAATATACGATAATCCTGGTGATGGTCCAGCAATTTTAGTTGCCAAAACTATTTTATCTCTATTACCTTTTGCAATCCAAGTTCCAATAATTTTTTCGGTGCTTCCTTGCGTTTCTTTTCTTCCAGGTACAGCATACATTTCTGCAGTATCTATAAAATTTACACCATTGTCTAATGCAAAATCGAGTTGTTGGTGTCCTTCTTTTTCGGAGTTTTGCTCTCCAAAAGTCATGGTTCCCAAGCAGATTTTACTTACTTTAATATCTGTATTTGATAGTTTTGTATATTTCATATTCTTGTTTGTTGATTTAGATATTTGTCTATTTGAAAAATCAAATCTATAAATAACCTATTTTACAAATTAACTTAATATCGCTTCTATTCCAGGAAGTTTTTTCCCTTCTAACATTTCTAACATAGCACCTCCTCCAGTAGAAACGTAACTCACTTTATTTGCGAATCCAAATTGTTTTACTGCTGCCACACTATCGCCTCCACCTACTAACGAAAATGCACCTTCTAGCGTTGCATCTACAATGGCATAACCTAGTTCTTTGGTACCTTTTTCGAATTTTTTCATTTCAAAAACGCCCAATGGGCCGTTCCATAAAATGGTTTTTGAACCAGCTATTACAAAAGTGTTTCCTATATTGGTTTTTGGTCCAGAATCTAAGCCCATCCATCCGTCTGGAATATCATTTGCTTCGGTAATTATGGTATTTGCATCGTTACTAAAAGCATCTGCAGCAATAACATCGATTGGTAAATGTATTCTTGTTTTATTAGCTTTTGCTTTGGCTAAAATTTCTAATGCCAATTCCATTTTATCGTCTTCTACTAAAGAGTTTCCAATATTTCCACCTTGTGCTTTTATAAAGGTAAAAGCCATTCCTCCACCAATAATAATATTATCTACTTTATCCATAATATTATTAATCACTTCTATTTTCGAAGACACCTTTGCTCCACCAATTACTGCTGTTACTGGTTTTACACTGTTTTTTAATACTTGATTTATACTTTCTATTTCTTTGGCTAGTAGTAATCCAAAGCATTTTTTTTCTGGAAAAAATTGTGCTATCACTGCTGTGGATGCGTGTGCTCTATGTGCTGTTCCAAAAGCATCGTTTACATAAATATCGCCTAATTTTGAAAGCTGTTTTGCAAAGTTTTTATTACCCTGTTTCTCTTCTTTATGAAAACGTAAATTTTCTAGTAATAATACTTCGCCATTTTGTAAAGCTGCTACTTCTTTTTCTACTTTATCACCAATACAATCCGTTACAAATTTTACTTTAATCTTTAAAATTTCACTCACTTTATCAACAATATGCCTTAATGAAAATTTATCATCTACTCCTTTTGGTCTTCCTAAATGCGACATTAAAACTACAGCTCCGCCATCATTTAAAATCTTACTAATAGTTGGTTTTGCAGACAGGATTCTTGTTGCATCTGTTACCTGAAATTCTTCGTTTAGTGGCACATTAAAATCGACACGAATTAATGCTTTTTTATTTTTAAAATTGAAATCGTTTATGGTTATCATTTACATAAGTTTATTTACTACAAAAGTATTGTTTTTAATTGAAAACTATATTCTATATAGTAAAATACTATTTATACATACTATTAATACTGTTATGATGCTTTTACTACCAATTATACATTTATTCGTCTAATAAACATTGTAATAAGTATATTTATATTTTAAATATAACATTATGAAATTTTCAAAAAACACAGTAAAAATATTAATTCTATTTATAATTTTCTTTTCATCTTGTTCGAGTGATGATGAAACTGTAACGTTAAGATTATTATTTAATCAAGAAACGGCACAAGACCAAATGGGCGATTTTGCAGATAATGCTATGGAATTATTTAACGATAAAGTATGGTCTGCTTGTGGTGTAAATTCTTATTCTTCTCCAGATTTTAATCATGACCTTTGGAAAAGTGACAATGGCAAAAATTGGGTTTCTATAGCAGACAATTTTCCCGTTGGAAGAAGAGGAACTACCCTTACAAAATTTAATGGAAAATTATGGATTATTGGTGGCGAAGACAATTCTGGAAATCCATTAGAAGATATTTGGAGTTCTAGTGATGGGCAAACATGGGTTCAAGAAGTGGTTAATGCACCATTTGGAGCAATAAAATTTCATAGTACTGTAGTATTTCATAGTAAAATATATGTGATTGCAGGAAACGAAACAACCAATCATACCGAAGTATGGTCTAGCTCCAATGGAACCGACTGGACGCAAAATACCAGCAATGCAGCAGATGCTTTTTTTGGAAGAGGCGGACATAAAGCTGTAGTTTTTCACGATGCAATTTATGTAATTGGAGGCGAAGCAACCACACGATTAAATGATGTTTGGAAAAGTACAAACGGAACAGATTGGAATCAAATTGCTATTAGAGGAGATGTATTACCAAGAATTACAGGGCATTCGGCAACCGTATATAACGATAAAGTATGGGTAATTGGAGGAAGAGCCGCTACAGCAGCTGTTTCTAATATTATTTTTTACTCCTCAGATATGGTAACTTGGACTAAATATACTGGTACAATTCCTTTAGAACCAATAGCATTTCACAACACCTTAAATTATAACGGTGCCCTTTGGGTTTTTGGTGGTTATAAAGATGGAGGACGCTCTGGAGCAATTTGGAAAATTACAGAAGAATAAAAGTTTAAAATAATCTATTATGAAAACGCTATTTTACGCATTATTAATACCATTTTTAGTAGTAATAACAAGTTGCAAAACAGAAATTCCAGAAACAGATACAACAGCTCCAACATTTGCTTTTAAAATTTCTGGTGATGGGTTTGACCACACCTTTACACAAGATGATGATTTTGATACTTTTTTACTAAAGTTAAAAGCAGATGTAACCTACGATTTTGTACTTTCTGCAGGTGATAATGGCGGATTAAAACAAGTACAATGGGAATTAGCAGATCCAAGTTATTTTCAAATTACCTCAGAAATTAATAGTCCTTGGACAATCCGAAATATTTCTACTTTATCTAGAATGATAGAATGGAACGGAAGTGTAAGCAACCCAGTTACAGGAACTATTTTAGGTGGAAAATTTATACCAAAAAAAATAAACAATTCTAACACAGCATCTTCTTTTAGATTCTATTTTAAAGATTTTGGAGGAAATTCTGGAAATTCAAATACAATATTTGCCGAATTAAACCTTAGTGTTGGTAATTTTAATGATGCCGAAATTTTAAATCTTTAATCAAAAAATTATGCCTTTAAAAATAACACTTCTATTCTTATTTGCTGTATTTTCAATACAAGCTCAAATAGGAATAGGTACTACAAATCCAAATAATTCATCCGAATTAGACATTAGATCTACTACAAAAGGACTATTAATTCCTAGAATGACCTTAGCACAACGAAACGCAATTGTAACACCTGCAACAAGCTTACTTATTTACCAAACAAATGGCACATCTGGCTACTATTATTATAACGGTACAACATGGCAACAACTAAATACTTCTAGTTACTGGAAACGAACAGGAACGAACTTAGATGTAGCAAATACTAACGATGATATTGTTTTTGGAAGTGACGAAACAAGTATTATTTTTGCAACAGTTTCTGGTATTTCATCTCCAATGATGTATATGTTTAATGGTGGTGGAAATACAGGAAATAGAATGGTTTTAGCACATTCACCTAGTTATCCAAATTACGGAATTGAATATAACGATACCGAAGATGCCTTTCATTTTTTATCTAGTGGTAGTAGTCGTTTAAAGATAGATTTAACCTCCGATCCAACACTTACGGTATATGGTGGAGCTGTATTTAACGAAAATAGCGGAGCCTATGATTTTAGAGTAGAATCTAACAACGATACACATGCCCTTTTTGTAGATGGAAGTAGTGATAATGTTGGTATTGGTACAAATACACCTGTAGCTAAACTTCATGTATCTGGTGGTCGTGTAGAATTTACAAATATGAATGATGCTAATGGAACAAGTGGTAGTGGCGTTTTAGAAATAGGAAATGCATTGCGTATTGATAATAATGAAGTTATTACAAATAACAATTCCCCTTTATTCTTACAAAATGATAATAACGGCGATTTAAGAGTAGATAATACCACATTAGTTGTTGATTCTAGTACAAATAGAGTTGGTATTGGAACATTAACACCAACTACAAATTTAGAAGTTAAAAGTACTTCTTCTGGCGCAATTGTAACAGTAAATGGTAATTCTTCTTCGGTTTCTGAAGTACAATTCAAAGAAAATAGTAATTATAGAGGAGCCTTTGGATATAAACCTACTGAAAATTATATGTACATTTATCATGGTCATAATACCAGCGAAAATGGTGTTATGGTTAAAGATGGCAGACTAGCATCTGGTCTTATTGGAGGAAATCCTTTTAGAACAAATGGTAGAATACAATCTAAAGGTAACATCATACCTTATGATAATAATTTATACGATTTAGGAAACTCTTTTTATAGATGGGACGATGTTTACGCTACAAATGGTGTTATTAATACATCAGACAAAAGAGATAAAAAAAATATTAAAGAATTATCTTACGGATTAGATGTTGTTACCAAATTAAAACCTGTAACTTTTAAATGGAAAAATAGTTTCCAAAAAAACACTAAAATTGGTTTTATTGCGCAAGATTTATTAAAACTTATTCCCGAAGTTGTAAAAACACAAGATGTAATTATTGATAGCAAAACAAATACAAAAAAAATAATTAAAACAGAAAGATTAGGTGTGTATTATAGCGATATTATCCCTATTCTAACAAAAGCAATACAAGAACAAAATGTAATTATAAAAAAACTTGAAAAAAGAATACAAAAATTAGAACAAATAAATCTAAGTAAATAATACCAACTGCAAAGCAAAAGAAGTTTTTATAATCGGTTAGATTAAAATTTTAAATGGATTGATGTTGGTTATTGAGAGTTAACTTTAGTTTATCCTAAAAACATAACCTATATGAATAAATAAGAGCCAGTCATTAAATTTATTGGCACTAATTCTGGGTATAAGTCCTTCTACGGTATCTGAATTAAATCGTTGCCATCTAAAATCAATAAGGTAGGTTGCTTTTTTGTTTTTAGGGTTTATTCTGGTTCCAGCACTAACAATAAACGAGGTGGTATTGTTCCTATTAAGAAACACACCGCCATTATAAACCGTAGGAATTAAGTAAGGGGAAGACTTAATATCTCCTAGCTTCGATTCTAATTTTGGTGTGTTTATATTTCCTAAAAAGCCAATGCTTAAGTATGGATTAAGCGATTTTCCATCCGACATATTAAACATCGTATATTCTATTTGAGTACCATAATTAAAAATGGCACTAGTTCCTCTCATGGCATTGTATTTTTTTGTAAAAATTGTATTTCCTTGCGTGTATTTTCCTCGATGAATTAAATTTGTTTTCATGTAAGATAATTCTATTCTTAATCTAAAATGTTCTTTTAAGTAGGTAGTTCTATCGTGCCATATTATTTTATAATTATTAAAACTCAAATAATAAACACCACCAATTCCAAAGCCAACATTAGCATAGCTAGACCCGAAATGTCCACGTTCTCCATAATCGGTTTGCATAGAGGTTGCTCCAGTAAAAACTCCAAATTCTGAAATTAAATTTTGGGCATAGGAAAAAGTGCATACAAAAATGATAAAAAGGGAGAATTGTATTTTCATTAGTGTGTAGATTTTCTAAAAAAATTTGTAATATATGTTTACTTACAACCAAAAATAATGGTAGAGAGAAAATTTGTACTATATAATATTATAAAATGCTTCTGTTTTTTTATATTAAGTG
>WFMU01000083.1 GCA_015488935.1 Flavobacteriaceae bacterium
GCCCATTCCTGTTCCTAAAGGATCGCCTCCTTGAATCATAAAATTAGGAATTACTCTGTGGAATTGTAATCCGTCGTAAAATGGTTTTCCTTTGTATTTATCTGCCACATAATCGTTTGTACCTTCGGCTAAACTTATAAAATTAGCAACGGTCATTGGTGTTTTTTCCGGTTCTAATTGCAATACAATATCGCCTTTATCGGTTGCAATTATCGCATAAATACCATCTGGATAATCTTTTACTTTTTCTAAATTTTTATCGGTTTTTTTACACGAAAAAGTAATTACTAAACTTAGTAACATTAATAGTTTTACTCCTTTTTTCATCATTTTAGTTATTTTTAGTTATTATTTTTTTTAAGTATACTTCAATTATAAGCGGTTGATTTGGAGCAATGTATTTTTCAAATCCTGTAACTCCAAATGCTTTGTTTGAAGGCAGAAGTAGCACTGCTGTTTCGCCAACATGCATTTGTTTTATGGCATCTTGTACTCCTTGAATAAAATTTTCGCCATCTACTTTGTACAACCTGTCTGCTTTATTTTTTTGCCCGTAAGAACCAAGTTTTTCTTTTGGAAGAATAATTTTACCATCAATAGAGCGAATTTCGTAATTAATTACCACTTCGTCGCCTTTTTTTGGTTGTATTTGGGTGCTGTCTTTTTTGGATTTTATAAAATAATAGAATCCTTGTTTAGAATTAATATATTGATGAATAGTATCTTTATCCATCATCTTTTTAAAGAGTAATTCTTGTTCTTTATTAATAATTTTATTTTGCTTGATGGAAGCTTGGATAAAATTACTCTTAGTTTTGGTAATTGGCTTTCTTGCTTTTGGTTTGCTACAAGAGGCAAGAAGTAAAGCTACGATTACCATAACAGACCAATATTTAAAAATCCGATTCATATGATTGTAGTATATCTGATTTATATGTAGGCAAAATAGTTAAAAATTTAGTTACCGTTTCTTTTAATGAAGAAGTACTTCTTCCGCCGGCAGCGTTAGTGTGTCCTCCACCGTTAAAATGTTTTCTGGCAAATTCGTTAACCGAAAAATTTCCTTTAGAACGAAAAGACATTTTTATGATTTTTTGTTGCTTATCTTCAATAAAAATTACGGCAAACACTACATCTTTAATTGAAAGAGCATAATTTACAAAGCCTTCGGTATCGCCTTTTTCAAAATTAAATTGGTTTAATTCTTTTTGAGAAAGTGTAATATAGGCTGTTTTATATTCCGGCAACAATTCTAAATTATCCAATGCTTTGCTTAATAATTTCATTCTGTTTAACGAATTATTATCCATTACATTATTGTAAATTTTGGCATTATCGGCACCTTTTTCTAATAAATTAGCTGCAATTCTGAGTGTATGAGGTGTGGTTGAAGGAAATCGAAATGAACCTGTATCGGTCATAATTCCAGTATAAATGCAAGTTGCTATTTCTTTATTTATGGTATCGGAATCACCTAAATTAGCAATAAAATCATATACCATTTCACAAGTAGAACTTTTAGAGGTATCCGAAAATTGGATTGCAGCATAATCTTCCGGTTGCTGATGATGGTCTATCATTATAAAGGTAGGATTTATTTTTTGCAATACTTTTTCGGTTAGATCACCTGTTCGATGCAAAGCGTTAAAATCTAAGGTGAAAACCACTTCTGAATTTTCTAAAATTTTAGTTGCTTTTGCCGTTTCTTTTTCAAAAATAACGATTTTATCTTCATCCGGAAGCCATTTTAAAAAATTAGGACAATCGTTTGGAGAAATTACGGTTACATTGTGTTTGTTTTTTAAATAATGGTATAGTGCCAAGCTGGAACCATAGGCATCACCATCAGGATTTCTGTGGCAAACTATAGAAATTTTCTTTTTAGTACTTAAAATTTCTTTAACGTCATTTATTTTTTCATCTGTCATAAGGTGCGAAAATACAAAATTTGTAACAAGTTTATGTTTACTTATTGTTAATATTTATTGTTTAAAATCATTTTGATATTTACACGTTTATTCTATATTTGCCCTATGATTACAAAAAATATTGCTATAGAAACTGCTAATCAATTGCTTAAAATTAAAGCAATTAAGTTAAATTTAGAAAACCCTTACACTTGGGCATCTGGCTGGAAATCACCTATTTATTGTGATAATAGGATAACTTTGTCGTATGTTCCGATTCGGAATTTTATCCGTGAAAGCCTAACTAATCTAATCGAATTTAAGTACGGAAAACCGGACGTTATCGCAGGAGTTGCCACCGGAGCAATTGCTATTGGTGTATTGGTTGCACAAGAATTAGGTGTTCCTTTTGTTTATGTAAGACCGGAAGCCAAAAAACATGGAAGAAAAAACCAAATTGAAGGTCATTTAGAAAATGGTCAAAATGTGGTGGTAGTGGAAGATTTAATCAGTACCGGAAAAAGCAGTATAAATGCAGTTAAAGCCTTAAAAGAGGCAAATGTTAATGTAAAAGGAATGGTTGCTATATTTACTTATAGTTTTGATGAAGCTGCTACAAATTTTGAAAAAGAAAATATTGAATTAACTACTTTAAGCGATTATAATTTGCTTTTAGAAGAAGCTCTTTCTTCCAATTATATCACTGAAAAAGACTTACAAACATTACAAGAATGGCGTAAAAATCCGAGTACTTGGAGCCAATAATTTTGGCTGTCCATTTTTCACAAACAAGACAACAATGAACGACAACGATTTTAAAGAATGGGAAAAACAAGTTACAGAAGCTGAAAAACACAATAGTATTGTTTTAATGGAATTTGAAAAATATCTTAAAACTAAGAAGCTAAAACCCAAAACTATAAATAATCATGTAGATAATATTGATTTTTTTGCTAATGGCTTTTTATTGCGTTATGACGTGATACCAATTGAAAAAGGTTTTGCAAAAATTGGAAGTTATTTAGGAGATTACTTTATAAGAAAAACATCATGGTCAAGTAAAAATAGTATAAAGCAAAATATTGTAAGTTTTAAAAAATTTTATACGTTTTTATATGAAATTGGTAAAATTCCAAAAGAAGATTTAGAGGAATTAAAGGATACAATAAAAGAGGAAAAAGAATATTGGATAGAAGCAGTAGAAAGTTATTGGGATGATTTGAATGATGATTTCTTTTTTTAAATAGTGTCTGCAAGAAAACTGTCAAATTTTTAAGAATAATTACAATTCACGTTACCTTTAACTTAGAATTGTGTCTTTAGTTTAATATTTAAAAGTGAAAAAGTCTAAAGCCCTTTAAAAACACTACTGA
>WFMU01000084.1 GCA_015488935.1 Flavobacteriaceae bacterium
ATCCATAAACTTCTTCTATTTGATCTTCAAAATAAAAACCACCAATTTTAGTTCTGTATTTAATAATTCGTTCAGCTAATTTATCGCCAATACCATAAATAGATTTAAAATCGGATAATTTTGCCTTATTGATATCTTTTGTAGTTATTTTTACTTTACTAAAAGGAATAGCATTCTCGTTATTTTTACTATTTGTATGATTAAATTTTATTTTGGTTATAGCATTAGATTTTTTAGAAACCCAATCTGGAAATTTAAAAAAGGGTTTTAATTTATTAAGTAAGCTATCGTTAATTCCTGTTACTTGCTTAAATTGTTCTGCCGAATTGATATACTTTCCTTTTTTTCGATATGCATGTAACTTATCAATCTCTTGTGTAGTCATACCTAATTTGTATCCTTTATAGTCTGTAATAAAACTAGGATTAAAAGGGTACATTTTTGGTTTTCGATTATTGATTTCGATAATTTTTAGCGAATCGATTTTATGTTGTAATGCTAAAAAATCAGGTGTATTTATAGGCTCTATTTTATTAGAAGAAAAATCAAAAAAGTGATAAAGTAATTGTAAGCAAATTATGGTTATTGCTAAAAACAAAATCCCATTTCGTTGGCTTTTGTTATACCAGAAAAGGGATTTGTTATTTTTCATAATTATTCTATTTAGAAGATTTTATAGCTTTGAGATATTTATTTAATTCTTCTGTAATTTTAGGTGAAAGTAGTATTACACCAATCATATTAGGAACAACCATTGCAAAAATCATTGCATCCGAAAAATCAAGTACAGAGCCCAATTTGATTGTAGCACCAATAACCACAAAAATTAAAAATAAAAATTTATAAATCAAGTCGATTTTTTTACTATGACCAAATAAAAATTTCCATCCTTGCATGCCGTAATAAGACCAAGAAATCATGGTTGAAAAAGCGAATAATATAACAGCAATCGTCAATGCAATTGAGAAATGAGGAATAGCGGAATCAAATGCATTTGCTGTAATCTCAACACCTTCTTTAACTTCTACACCATATTTAAATAATGGTATTCCAGCAATAGAAGCTTTAAGATTTGTTATTACTAATACCAATGCAGTCATTGTACATATAACAACGGTATCTATAAAAGGTTCTAATAGAGCAACGATACCTTCACTTGCAGGATATTTTGTTTTTACCGCAGAGTGTGCAATTGCAGCAGAACCAACACCAGCTTCATTAGAAAATGTACCTCTTTTAAAGCCTTGAATAATTACACCAATAAAACCACCAGCAATACCTGCTCCTGTAAAAGCGCCATCGAAAATAGCACCAAAGGCTTGTGGAATTAGTGAAAAATTCATAAAAATTATTATTAATGCCGCACCAACGTACATAATTGCCATAAAAGGAACAATTTTTTCTGTAACAGAAGCAATTCGTTTAATTCCTCCAATAATTACTACAGCAACAATAAGTGCCATTAATATTCCAAAATACATACCTGCATTTTGATTTGTTAATCCAAATAATTTAATAAACTGTGCAGAGGCTTGATTTGCTTGAAACATATTTCCTCCTCCAAAGGAGCCTCCAACAACCATTATAGCAAAGGAAATAGCAAGTATTTTTCCCATTTTTGTATAACCTTTTTCTTTAAGACCTTTAGATAAATAGTACATTGGACCTCCAAAAACAACACCATTTTTATCAATATCTCTATATTTTACACCAAGAGTACATTCGGCAAATTTAGATGCCATTCCTAGCAAACCAGCAAGAATCATCCAAAATGTTGCTCCAGGTCCTCCAATAGATAATGCTACTGCAACACCAGCAATATTTCCTAATCCAACAGTTGCAGATAAAGCAGCAGTTAAGGCTTGAAAATGTGAAACTTCTCCTTCCGTATTTTCAGAAGCAATAGTTTCAAAAATAGCTCCATCATCGGTAACATCTCCAAAAGCTTTATCGGCACCATGGTGGTCAATATGGTCATATTTACCTTGTACTACTTTAATAGAAGTACCGAGTAACCTAAATTGTGCAAATTTGAATTTAAAAGTAAAGAAAAATGCACCTCCTAATAATACTAATAAAACCCAAGGAATTTTTATAGTATCTGAAAATGGAATAGCATAGAAAATAGCATTGACAAACCAGCCAGTTAAATATTTAAAAGTACTATCAACTTTATCGGCAAAATTTTCTTGAGAGAAAGTTAAAATAGGCAATAAACTCAATAGTGTAAAAATAATTCTTTTCTTCATAATTTAAGTTTGAATTTAAGTTTGTGAAGACGCAATATCTTAAAAAAATATCGGAAAACAAA
>WFMU01000085.1 GCA_015488935.1 Flavobacteriaceae bacterium
AACGAAATGTTTAATTATCATTACGATGAAATGAATAACTCTACAAAGGTTGCTTCTATTGGGCAAGGTATTGCAAGTTCATTAGCCTTTATTTTTGATCAATATTCTGCCATTTCAAAAGAAGAATACAAGCGAAATATTGCCCATTTAAGTCCGCCAGAAGCCATTGAATATTTAGAAAAAAAATATGTAGAAATAGAATATTTATTTGGTGCAAATATTAAGATTAGAGAACGCGATATTTATGCCATTGAAGGAATAATTATTGATAAAGAAGATGGCGATTATTTGCAAGAATTTGGTAAAATGATTAACCGTTTGTATCCAGAATCGCCAATTGGTGATTATTATATTGGTAAATATTTTGAAACTGGACAAGATTATAAAAAAGCATTGAAATACTATAAAAATGGATTTGCTAAAATAGCAGATGACGACCCAAACAAAAATGGCTATTACCAAAATGTAGAGCGTGTTTTAGAACTTCGTAAAAAAAGTAAAGAGCCAGAACCAGAAGATGAAGAAGATAGTAATCCAGAAGAAGAAAATAACGATAATGAAAAAGGTAATCTCAATGAAGAAAATAATGAAGAGAAACCTAACAAAGAAGATAATAACAACAAATAAGTTTAATTTAATAATTTTATAATGAAACATTTTTTAGTAACCCTACTATTTATATTGCTATCTACAACCATTTTTTCGCAAAAATACGAATTTAAAGATGTTATAGATATTGAGGCTTCTTCTGTAAAAAGCCAAGACCGCACTGGTACATGCTGGAGTTTTTCTACATCTTCTTTTATAGAAAGTGAAATTTTTAGACTTACCAATAAACAAATTGATATTTCTGAAATGTACACCGTAAGAAATACTTACGATAATAAAGCATGGAACTATGTTATGCGACAAGGAAAATCACAATTTAGTGAAGGTGGTTTAGCACATGATGTAATTAATTCGATACGCAATAATGGTTTAGTACCAGAAATTGTTTTTAGTGGTGTAAAGTTTGAAGACAAAATATACGATCACAGTAGAATTGTTCCTAAAATAAAAGCCGTTTTAGATAGTTTTATAAAAAATGATAAGCATTCAAAATATCCAAATTGGAAAGCAACTACAACAGAAATTTTAGATGCTGAAATTGGTAAAGTTCCCGAAAAATTTAATTTCGAAGGTAAATCCTATTCGCCAAAAACTTTTGCTGCATCTTTAAAAATAAATCCTGATAATTATGTTACACTAACTTCGTTTACACAAGTTCCATTTTATACAAAATTTATTTTAAATATACCTGATAATTTTTCTAATGGAAGCATGTATAACTTACCAATTGACACGTTGGTTACCACAGTTAATAACGCCTTAAAAAACGGCTATTCTATTGCCTTGGATGTCGATGTTTCTGAAAAAACATTTTCTGCAAAATACGGATTAGCAGTTTTGCCAAGTACAGCAGATAATAACGAAAAATCACTTACCGAAATTGTTCCAGAAAAAGAGGTTAATCAAACATATAGACAAGAAGAGTTTGAAAATTACGATACTACAGACGATCACTTAATGCATATTGTAGGTATGGTAAAAGACCAAAAAGGAAATCGCTATTACAAGGTTAAAAACTCTTGGGGAAATAATAGCTTACGTGTTGGTAATAAAGGATATATTTACATGAGTATTCCATATTTTAAACTAAAAGCAATCTCTGTTTTATTACACAAAGATGGCTTATCTAAATCTTTAAAAAAGCAACTAAATATAAACTAATACCAATTGTGAAGCACAATACATTATAAATAAATTAGAATCTATTTTTCTTTGTTATAAATTCTTTACATAGCTATGATTATGGAAATAATTTATAACAAAGAAAAAGGGAAATAGAACTGCAAAGCACATCACAAACTCAAACAAAAAATAGTAAATCTGTTTTGGGTAGAGCTGTTTTGGCAAAACAACTTTACCCAAAACAGCTCTACCGAAACTTCACAAAATTCACAAATCAACAACCCTACAATACATAACTTTTTTTAATATAAAATAATTTATATAACGTGTTTTGCTATAAACATAAATAACGAAGTTTAGTCTTACTAAAAAAACCC
>WFMU01000086.1 GCA_015488935.1 Flavobacteriaceae bacterium
TTAGTAATTTTTAATATTTCATAGGCTTCTAAATCATCTAAATCAAATCGCAATACATTGGTTCTATTTATTAATTTGTTCTTTTTTATAAAATACATTTTATTATTTTCTAAAAATAAAGAGCTATTATTAATAGTACCATTCATTACATATCTATTGGTATAAATAGCTGTATATGCAGATTGGTTTTTATTAAAAAATGCATTTAGAATTGTACTTTTTTTATCAAAAGTTATTCTTTTTGTTTTTATATTTTCACTATTTTCTATGATTGTAAAATTTATTTTATTCTTTTTTCGATAATAAAAGACTGTTTTTTTACCATCACCAATAAAATCGGCTTCTTTTTCAATAATACCTTCAAGTAATTTTGTTTTTGACACGCCTGTAACAACGTTAATATCTACTATTAACATATCTTTACTTTTACTATTTTTAGTTGTCAATAGCAATGTTAGCATATCTCTATTAAACTGAAATGATTTTATTAGGCTATATTTTTTCAAGTCAATTTTATCTATTCTTTTAGCTTTATCATTATCAAAAAACAAAAGATGCATCTCAAAATCATACGTTTTTTTATCTCTTAAAAGATAGGTTTGAAACAAATAATTTTCGTCTATTGCAGCGGAATATATATCTACTACTTTTTTATCTTTTGGTATTTGAATTTCTATTTCGCTGCAATAGATGAAACTTGCTTTTACTAGAAATAAAATGATTAAAACTTGTCGTATCATAACTTTTGTTTTTAACTTAAAGATTATTATTTATCAAAGTAATGATTTTATTTTCAGTTTCTACTGCTTTATCAAAAATATTTTTTGCTTTTTCTAAAATATTGGTTACAAAAGCTTTATCTTTTATATCTTTTGCATTTATTCGCACATTAAAATAGGCACCATAAACTGCTGCTTTTGCACATAATGCGCCAACTCCTGCATCAGACAGAGAATTTTGTAAGCCATTTTTAGCCATTTCTAACATTACTTCCATAGATTTTTGTGCGGTTTCCATGACTAAAAATGGAACTTCGGTTGCATATTTTGTTGCTTTTTCAATGGCAATTGCACGTAATTCTTTTTCTTTATCGGTAGATTTAGGCATTCTAAATCCATCGATAATTCTATTAAATGCATTGGTATCTTCATCTACTAATGCCAGTAATTTATTTTTGTATGCTTGGCCTTTTTCTGCCCAAGTAGAGAATTCTTCCCATCTATCGTCCCAACCTCTTTTGTGTGCAGATAAATTGGCTACCATTGTACCTAAAGAAACACCTAATGTTCCTACATAGGCAGAGATACTTCCGCCACCTGGAGCCATAGACTCTCCTGCTGTTTCTTCGGCAAAATCTGTTAAGGATAAATCTATTAGTTGTTTTTTATTTTTATTTTTTAGTACGTATTCTATTATTTTTTCATCTGGATTAAACGGTTTTAAATCGTCTAATCCTAAAGATTTTACTGCAATTTTTATTTTTTCTTTGTGTGCTATTCCTAAAGAGCGTTTTTGTTTTCTTAAATAAAAATCACCTGCATCGAGCATGGCTTGAAGCGGTATTAAACCAATTAATTCGGAGCCTGTTACACGTAAGCCTCTTTGTTGTGCGGATTTGCATGTTTCGTCAAAAGCCTTATGCATGGAAGTTATACTTATGTTTGTTAAGTTGTATGATATTTGTGCAATACCATATTCTTCAATAAACCAACCAATTCCTTTTACTGCTTTTAGTTTTCCTGGCACACGTACTACATTACCATTTTTATCTAAAACTTTTTTTCCTGTAATTGGATTTCCAATTCGTTTTGCTCTACCAGCTTCTCTAATATCAAAGGCAATGGCGTTTGCTCTACGTGTTGAAGTGGAGTTTAAATTTACATTATAGGCAATTAAAAAATCTCTTGCTGATATTGCTATTGCTCCTGTTTTTGCTACTTTAGCAGTAAACTCTGCTGGTCCAAAATCAGGTTTCCATGCAGCATCTATTAGTTTCTTTTTTAATCCTTCGTATTCGCCAGAGCGACAGTTTGCTAGATTTTTTCTTTTTTCTTCTTGTGCTGCGTTTTCGTATAGATATACTGGTATTTGCAACTCATTTCCTACACGTTCTCCCAACTCTTTGGCATATTTTGCAGTTTCTTCTAACGTAATTCCAGATATTGGTACTAATGGACATACATCTGTTGCGCCAAAACGAGGATGTTCTCCTTTGTGTTTGCTCATATCAATTAATTCTGCTGCTTTTTTAATTAGCAAAAAAGCGGCTTTAATTACTTGTTTTGGTTCTCCTACAAATGTAATTACGGTTCTATTTGTTGCTGCTCCCGGATCTACATCCAGTAATTTTATACCATCTACCGTTTCTACAATATTAGCGATTTCATTAATTTTTACTACATCTTTTCCCTCACTAATATTAGGTACACATTCTATAAGTTGTTTTTGCATGATTGAGTTTTTTATTTAGCAGTCAAAGTTAAATATTTTAAAAATATATGTCCTATTGTCCGATAAAAAAATAATGCAATATTTTTTTAATCACACCATACTTAAAAAAGGAACTATTTCTAGTAATATACCTTTTTTAATAGGTAAAGTTGCTTTACCTACAAAATACAAACTTCCCTGATTAGTGTTGGCTGTTTTTTAATTAATTCTTTATTGTTAAATTATCATTCATAATTAAAAACTAATAATTTAAAATTCAAAATTCAATTTAGCAACTCGTTTTTACACCTTCTATCTAGAAGTGAAGCGTTCATATATCGCTTGCCATACAATAGTGAAATAATCCTATTTTTTTTGCATAAAAAAACTCCTTAAAAAATATTTTAAGGAGCTCTTCTCTGTTAAACTTATTATTGGTTATTTATATTCCAAATCTTCTTCTGTTATTCCATACTACATGCTTTGCATTATGGCTAAAATTCATGGTTATTATTTGTTTTGCTTCTTTCTTTGTTTTTTTAGTATTTTTCATAATTTTATAGTTTAGTGTTCGTAATTATTTTACTTTGTTTCCCTGCGTAAATATACGCTGTTAATTTCGCCGCAAAGATACAATATAGTTTAATATAAAACACTATAAATATTTATTTTTTTATAAACAATACTTTTATGTGATTATCAATAGTTTAATTATTAAAATTGCATTATTTTTAATTTTTAATATTTTAGAAA
>WFMU01000087.1 GCA_015488935.1 Flavobacteriaceae bacterium
AAACCTAATACAGCTAATCCTGCAACACCAAGTCCCATTACAGTTCCTCCACCAAAAGATATTTTTAATGCTTCTGGCAAACTTGTACGTGCAGCTTGTGTTGTTCTTACATTGGTTTTTGTAGCAATTTTCATTCCCATATTTCCTGCCCAAGCAGAAAAGATAGCACCAAATATAAAAGCAATTACTATTAAATAACTTGTAGTTTGCACAAAGTATGCTACAACAGCAAGCAAAATACTTACTACGACTACAAATATAGCTAACAAGCGATATTCTGCATTTAAGAAAGCCAAAGCTCCTTCGTAAATATGGTCTGAAATTTCTTTCATTTTACCATTACCTGCATCTTGCTTAATTACCCAAGATTTTCTAATAAACATATAAACCAAGCCTACTAAAGCGGCAACAATTGGCATAAAAATCATCATTGATCTCATAAATTCTTTTTTAAATTAGTTAAATAAATTCGCTTTTTAGCGACTGCAAAAGTAATAAAAGTTACTTAGATAGCAAATTATTTATAATGTAGTTTTAATAAAAAGCCATTGTTACAGAATGTTACCTCTTATAACAATGACTATATAAAGTTTTAAAAATTAGGTTCTACCACTATTTTAATGGTTTATTTATACGAATGTCATTCCGACAGAGCGACCAAAGGAGCGACGAGGAATCTCAAAACCTTTGATTATTAAGAGATTTCTCGTCATTCGTACCTCATTCTGTCGAAATGACAAACGAGTAAATTTTATTTATCCACTAAATTCGTGGTAGAACCAAAAACTATTTATTTTTTCTCTACAAATCCTTTTTTAATTAGTAAAGGTTCGATTTTTGGATCTCTTCCTAAAAAATCTTTGTATAATTCCATTGCTGGTTTTGAACCTCCTGATGCTAACATTTTTCTGTATTTTTTTGCTAACTTAGCATTAAAAATATCACCTGTAGCTTTAAAAGCTGCAAAGGTATCTGCATCTAAAACTTCAGACCATAAATAACTGTAATAACCTGCCGAATATCCTCCTGAAAAAATATGCGCATAATAGGTGCTTCTGTATCTTGGTAAAATCTCTTTTATTAGACCTATTTTATCCATTGCCTTTTTTTCAAATGTGTTGACATCTTGCAATTCAGTTGTTGTTAAGGTGTGCCAATTCATATCTAAATAAGTTGCAGCCATATACTCTACTGTTCTAAAGCCTTCATCAAAACTATTGGCTTGATTCATCTTTTCTATCAATCCCGTTGGAATTATTTTTCCTGTTTTATAATGCTTTGCATAAGTAGCTAAAACACGTGGTTCACTCATCCAGTTTTCCATAACTTGAGAAGGAAATTCTACAAAATCAGTTGGTACATTAGTGCCTGATAATGAGGCATATTTAACATTTGATAACAAGCCATGAAGTCCGTGACCAAATTCGTGAAACACCGTTTGTGCTTCTCTAAACGACAATAATGACGGTTTATCACCACTTGGCGCAGGAAAATTAAAATTATTAGTAACAATTGGTGATACGTAATTTCCGTTCACATTAGATTGCATTCGCATTTCATTCATCCAAGCACCACCTTTTTTACTCTCACGAGCAAAGAAATCCATATAAATAATACCTATGTGTTTATTGCCTTCGAGCACTTCAAATACTTGCTGATCTTTGTGCCAAGTTGGAATATTTTTCATTGGTTTGAATGTTAGTCCAAATAACTTGTTTGCCAAATTAAATGCGCCATCTCTAACATTGGTAAATTCAAAATAAGGTCTTGTTTCTTCTTCGTTAAAATTGTAACGTTTTGCTCTTACTTTGGCAACATAATAACGCCAGTCACTACCTCTAAAGGCATCTTTTACACCATCTGCTTTCATCATTTTTGCAAAAGAAGCTCTATCTTTTTTTGCCATTGACAACGCACTTGGCCAAAGTTTATCCATTAAATCATAGACGTTTTTAGGTTTTTCTGCCATTCTATTAGCTAACACTTTGTCTGCCCAAGTTTTATAACCTAACAAATGTGCTTTTTCTGCTCTTAATGAAACCATTTTAGCTACAATAGCTTTGTTATCTTTGTCATTATTATTATTACCACGCAAAGCATAACCTTGAAAAAGTTTTTCTCGCATAGCTCTATTTGGTGAGTTTTCTAAAAACGGATTAATACTTGGACGCTGTAAGGTAAAAGACCAACCTGAATCATGTCCTCTCTTTTTTGCTTCTTTTTCAGCAAGTGCAACTAGGGATTCTGGTAATTTTCCTAAATCCTTTTTATTAGTCACATGTAATTCAAAATTATTGGTTTCGTCTAATAAATTTGTTCCGAATTTTATAGATAATGTAGCAAGTTCTTTATTGATTGCTTTTAACCGATCTTTATCTTTTCCTTGAACATTTACACCTGCAAGTATATAATCTTTATAG
>WFMU01000088.1 GCA_015488935.1 Flavobacteriaceae bacterium
ATGTGTATAAGAGACAGGAATGAATATCGATTTCAACAAAAACGAAGATTGTAACAAACTATTAGTATCCGATTTAAAAAAGAAACTTTTACAAGTATATAAAGGTGGTGGCAAAAAACGTATCGAAAAACACCATGCAAAAGGTAAAATGACAGCAAGAGAGCGTATCGATTATCTTTTGGACAAAGGCAACAGTATTGAAATTGCTGCATTTGCTGGTTACGATATGTACAAAGAACACGGCGGCTGTCCATCTGGAGGCGTTGTTGTAAAAATAGGATATATTTCTGGAAAACAATGTATTGTTGTTGCAAATGATGCCACAGTAAAAGCTGGTGCATGGTTTCCGATAACTGGAAAAAAGAATTTAAGAGCACAAGAAATCGCCATGGAAAACAGATTGCCAATTATTTATTTGGTAGATAGTGCTGGTGTTTTTTTACCAATGCAAGACGAAATTTTTCCTGATAAAGAACATTTTGGACGTATTTTTAGAAATAATGCACAAATGAGTAGCATGGGAATTACACAAATTTCTGCCGTTATGGGCTCTTGCGTTGCTGGTGGCGCATACTTACCTATTATGAGCGATGAGGCAATTATGGTAGATAAAACTTCGAGTATTTTCTTGGCTGGTAGCTATTTGGTAAAAGCAGCTATTGGCGAGTCTATCGATAACGAAACTCTTGGTGGCGCAACAACTCACAATGCCATTTCTGGCGTTGCCGATTACAAAGCCAAAGATGATAAAGATGCTTTGGATAAAATAAAAAAAATAATTGCTAAAATTGGCGATTATGACAAAGCTGGTTTTAATCGTATTAAAGCGAGTAAACCAAAATTAAAGGAAGATGCTATTTTTGGTATTCTACCAGATTTACGTCACGAACCTTATGATATGCACGAAATCATCAATCGTTTGGTTGACAATTCGGAGTTTGAATCTTACAAAGCAGATTATGGTAAAACCCTAATTTGTGGTTATGCTCGTATCGATGGCTGGGCAGTTGGTATTATTGCAAATCAGCGTAAACTAGTAAAAAATGCCAAAGGCGAAATGCAATTTGGTGGTGTTATTTATTCCGATAGTGCCGATAAAGCAACACGTTTTATTGCAAATTGCAATCAGAAAAAAATTCCTTTAGTGTTTTTACAAGACGTTACTGGTTTTATGGTTGGTAGCAAATCCGAACATGCTGGTATTATTAAAGATGGTGCCAAAATGGTTAACGCTGTCGCGAATTCCGTTGTTCCAAAATTCACCATTATTATTGGTAACTCTTACGGTGCAGGAAATTATGCCATGTGTGGAAAAGCTTATGACCCTAGATTAATCGTTGCTTGGCCAAGTGCTAATTTGGCTGTAATGAGTGGTGCTTCTGCAGCAAAAGTTTTATTGCAAATTGAAACAGCTTCCTTAAAGAAAAAAGGAGAAAAAATAACCAAAGAAGTCGAAGATGCCTTATTCAATAAAATAAAAGATAGATACGACAGACAAATTTCTCCATATTACGCTGCAAGTAGAATTTGGACAGATGCCATTATTAATCCTTTAGATACACGCACATGGATTTCTATGGGAATTGAAGCAGCAAACCACGCTCCTAGCAACAAACGTTTTAATATGGGTGTTTTACAAGTGTAACTAAAAAACCACAAAGCATAACATCTTTATAGTTTTACGCCAAAAAATTAAAGGTATTCCCTAACAAATTACTCCTTTAAAATCTTGAGAACTTCTGGTGCCAAACTTATTAATGTAAGTAACACAGCATTATTTCTTGGTCGTTTTGCTTTTTTCTGTTTTAAAGAAGCAACTTTCTTTCCTGTATTAGTATCTCTAATAATTACAACAGAGTTTATACCATTGCTATTAAAGTTTTTATTTGCTAAATCATAGCCTAATTGAATGCCATCCTTAAACTTTTCGGACACACTTTTTTCGATATTATCTAAAGCATATAATATTTTTTTTAATTCTTTTGGCGATGTTGGTTCTAAAACTTCTCCATTAATACTAGAATAAGCTACAATAGAAACAGTATCATCTTCCGATAATCTATCGCTTAACAATCGAAATCCTTGTTTTAAAATAATACTTTTTTCGGTTACTTCATCTGGATTGTCCACAGGAATTAAAAAAGTGACATGCCTTGTTTTTATAGAATCTATTTTTTTCTTGTAATTATTTACTACAAAAGGAATAAATTCTTGCAGTTGAACAGATTTTGTAAAAATGTTTTTTTCTTGCGCATTCATTTGCATCACAAATAGCACAATTAGGGCTGTGGCTAATTTTTTCATGGTCGGTTTGGTTTAAATTCTGTATAAATGTATCTCTAGAAAAGTAAATTTCAAACCATAAATGAGTCTATAGGGATTTTTGGTTGGTAAAATGACTGTTTGAGTTAGCTAAACGGTTTTTTATAGATATTATTGCAACATTAGTGAAGATTAATTACATTTGTCTCTTTGATAAAAGACCAAAATGGTAGAATACTGCAAAAATGCACTATCTAAAAATCAATAATATAAACGAATAAACAAATTAAATAACAATAAATAATGGGAAGAGCATTTGAATTCCGTAAAGCAAGAAAAATGAAACGTTGGTCTGCAATGGCAAAAACCTTTACACGTATTGGTAAAGACATTGTAATGGCGGTAAAAGAAGGTGGTGCTAATCCAGATACAAATTCACGTTTACGTGCCGTAATACAAAATGCAAAAGCGGCAAACATGCCATTGGCAAATGTAGATAGAGCCATAAAAAAAGCAACAGATAAAGACCAAGCAGACTATAAAGAGGTTTTATTTGAAGGTTATGCACCGCATGGTATTGCTATTTTAGTAGAAACAGCTACCGATAATAATAATCGTACTGTTGCAAATGTTCGTGCTGCTTTTAATAAATGTAATGGTACTTTTGGTACTTCTGGCTCTGTTGTTTTTATGTTCGATAGAACTTGTAATTTTAGAATTCCTAGTAATGATGACCTCGATTTAGAAGAGTTAGAACTCGATTTAATGGATTTTAATGTAGAGGAGGTTTTTAACGACGAAGATGGTATTATTA
>WFMU01000089.1 GCA_015488935.1 Flavobacteriaceae bacterium
AATCTCCTTGAATAATCTTTTTAACTTTTAAGGTTTTATCGTTATAAATAACAATAGCATTCTTTTTACCCATAAAGTAAGATACCCAAACTTCGTCTCCTGCTTTATTATACTCAAAATGTACTGCTCTTCCATCTACACCTTCTGGGGCTGGTAAAGTTTTGATTAATTTTAAAGTGTTGGTGTCAAATACATCTACAGAAGAGTGTAATTTTGCATCTGGATTTAATGTTCTATCTACCCACAAGTGTTTCGATTTTGGATGTGATTTTACAAATAATGCACCACCTCCTGTACCAGATGCTTTCAATTCTTTAACCACAGTCCATTGTCCTTTTCCTGGATTAGTTTTAATTAACGACAATTTATTTTCTCCTAAATGTGAAGTAATCCAAAGATTTCCTAATTTATTTTTGATATTTGTTCCTCGTCCAGGGTGTGGTTTAATACCTGTTGGAATAATTTTTACTAATTTTTTATTAGGTACATCAATTACTACAATTTTATTACTTGCATTTGCTGCAACTAAGAAATAACGTCCAGTAGAATCAAATCCTCCATCATGTAAGAATCGTGCTGTTGGTATTTCAGTAATTTTTGGTTTTTTAGGATTGGTATAATCTACAATATCTACCATTCCTCTTTCTTTAATATTACAAATCCAAACAGGATCTGTATGAGAAGCCACAATAGAAGCAACACGAGCTTCTTCAATAAATTCTTTTTTACCATCACAAGCATTTCCTGCTGTAGGAGTTACACTAAGAGGTTCTAAAGTTTGTGCATCCATAATTGCAATATGACTTGGAGAATAACCACCAAATACTAAATATTTATCTTCAAATCCTTTAAATTTAGATAATTCTACAGAACGAGAATCAAAAGCGCCTCTTACTTCTGCTACAATTTGTGGTGTTTTAGGCCAAAGATCTATCATGGTTATTCTTCCATCACGTCCAACAGAATACATATATCTTCCAGATGCAGACATTCTTAAAATATGCACTGCAAATCCAGTTTTTAACACAACTATTTTCTCTTTTGTATCACCATCAATAATTGCAACTTTACCAGCATCACGCATAATTACACCAAAATAATTATTTATATTTCTTTTGGTTTGTGGTTTTGTTGGTCTATCTGCAACTGGCACTATCAATTTCCAAGTTTCCTTCATTTCTTTCATTCCAAATGGTGGAACTACTGGTGGATCCACTTGCAAAAATCTTGTCATTAATTCAATCTCGTGTTCCGAAAGGATTCCTTTCCATTCTGGCATACCTCCTGCGGTTCCATTTTCTATAAATGCTCTAATACCTGCAACACCTAAAGTTTTTGTTGCTGCATATTTTCCATCACCATCAGGTAATAATGATGGTCCTGTAGCACCTTTTCTTGATGATCCATGACAACCAGCACATCTGTCAAAGAAGATTTTAGAACCTTCTTTCATTTCAGCTTCTGAAATTGCAATTCCATCTGCTTTCTTTTCAATTTTCTTTTCTTTTAATTCTTCGGTCTTTTTGTCTTTTTTACAACTAAAAGATACCAATGCAACTATTGCTAGTAGAATTAATAATTTCGATTTTTTCATTTTATTTTGATTTACAGTTTAATTTATAGTTGTTTTAGTACTATTCTATTTTTTCTAATGCTTCATCGCTAGGTCTTCCATGCTTCCAAAATTCTACAATGTATAAGGTAATTCCTATTGCAAATAACGTAGCCATAATAATTAGTACAATAAAATGCACTTCTATTTCTTGTTGTACTTCCATAAAAGGTCGCTTCATTTTTCTTTCTAAATATACTTGAGCAACACCTGCTACTCCAAAAGCTACAGTCATACCAATCATACCAATATTAGACATCCAAAATGCCATTCTACCTAATGTTGTATCGTAAAATTTTCTTCCTGTCATGTTTGGTAAAGAATAACTAATAATAGCAAAAACTATCATTGCATAAGCACCCCAAAACGCTAAATGTCCGTGCATTGCAGTTACTAATGTTCCATGTGTATATAAGTTTGTTTGTGGAAGTGTATGTGCAAAACCTAATAATCCAGCTCCCATAAAAGATACGATTGCAGAACCTATAGTCCACATCAATGCTGTTTTATTTGGATGTTTTTTTTCTCCTTTACGATACATATTAACTGCAAATAATGCCATTGCTAAGAAAGCTAATGGTTCTAATGCTGAAAATATTCCACCAACGATTAACCAAATTTTATTTACACCTATATAATAATAGTGATGACCTGTTCCTAAAATACCAGATAAGAATGTTAATCCAACAATTACGTACAACCATTTTTCAATAACCTCTCTATCTACACCTGTAAGTTTAATTAATAAGAACGATAAAATACCACCCATAATTAATTCCCAAACACCTTCTACCCATAAGTGAACAACCCACCATCTAAAAAAGGAATCTAACACCTGACTATCAAATGATATCATTCCTGGTAAGTATAATAATGCCGCAAATAAAAGTCCCATAGATAAGACTAATGCCGTAGTAGTTTTTCGCTTTCCTTTCCAGAGTGTCAATAATATCAATCCTAAAAATGTTAGTACATCTATTACCACTAAGAAATCTAATGGTCTTGGTATTTCTAAAAATTTTCGTCCTTCCCAATAGTTAAAGTGATATCCTACAATTGCTGCAACTCCAGTTAATGCTAAAGCTATTAATTGTGCATAAGCCAATTTAACACTAACTAACTCATGTTGTGCTTCTTCTGGTATAATATAATAAGCTGCTCCCATAAAACCAGATAATAACCAAACTACTAATAAATTGGTATGTACTGCTTTTGCAGTATTAAAAGGTATCCATTGGTGTAAACCATCCATTCCTGCATGTGCAAACCCCATAATAAAACCATAGGTTATTTGCAAAGTTAATAGTAACATAGATAATGCAAAAAACCAATATGCTACTTTTTGTGATTTATATTTCATAATATTCTATTTTTAAGGTTTTAGTTCGTTTTCTTTTTTGCCAATGGAGAAACTACTCTATCAAATCCATTTAAGTCAATCTCTCCAATCCATTTAAAAAAGGCAACAACATCGTTTGCATCTTTTTCTGACATGCCATAAGCTACCATTTGTCTTCCATTAGAACCCCAAGGTGTCTTAGACATTAATGCTGCCTTAATATAAGCATCTCCTCTTCTTTCTACTACTTTAGTTAGTTCTGGAGCATAATAGCCACCCTCGCCTAACAGCGTATGACAACCCATACAATTATTTTTTTCCCAAATATACTTTCCTCGTATTACAGATTCCGTCATATTTTCACGATGTGTTTGATCTTGAGCAGAAGATAAAGAGTACACTGTTAATCCAATAAAAATTAAAAATGTTACTACCGTACCTCCTAAAAAAAATGCTCTTGCTTGTTTTTTTGATAACATAGGTTTTAGTTTAAGTTAATATTAATAAAAGATAAATAAGTCTTTTAATATAATACAAAGTTACTTAAGTTACAAAGCTTGTAAAATGATAAATATCAGTTTTTTAAAAATTTTTGAATAACAAATATTTACCTTAAATTTTAACTATATTTGCTCTTGTAAAAAAATTATAAAAAAA
>WFMU01000090.1 GCA_015488935.1 Flavobacteriaceae bacterium
GAACAAGTTTTGATAATAAAGAACATTTAAAAGAAGAAATTTTGCAATATTTGTACTATTATAATGAAGAAAGAAGTCATCAAAGTTTAAATGGAATGGCTCCTAATAAATTTAATCAAAACTGTCCTCGAATTACGTAACATTTACAATTCCGACAGAGTGAGGGATGAGCGACGAGGAATCTTATAAATTTAACTTCAATAATGAGATTTCTCACTGCGTATCGAAATGACATAAGTATTTATAAAATTATAAAAAAATTAAATTAAAACATGTTTAACTGGATAGAAAAATTCGCAAATTGGGTCGTTTTTGGCCTACTACATTTAGACAAAGAAGCGCACCTTACAGAAGCCTTACACTTCTTTATTTATGATAGTATCAAGATATTGTTTCTACTGACTACCGTTATCTTTTTAATGGGAATAGTGAATAGTTATTTTCCTATTGAAAAAGTGCGTAATTACCTTTCACGTAAGAAACTTTACGGATTAGAATATTTAATGGCATCGCTCTTTGGTGTTGTTACACCATTTTGTTCATGTTCTTCTGTGCCATTATTTATTGGTTTTGTACGTGGCGGAATACCACTTGGTGTTACTTTTGCTTTTTTGGTGACATCGCCTTTGGTTAATGAGGTAGCGATTGGACTTTTTATCGGTTTATTTGGTTGGAAAGTGACCTTGCTTTATGTAATCAGTGGAGTGCTATTAGGAACATTATCAGGCATGCTGCTACAACGTATGCGTTTGGAGCATTTACTAACGCCTTGGGTTAAAGAAGTTTTGGCTAATGCACAACGTGAGCAAGATGCATTTCAACAAGAAAAAACGCCATTTAAAGCGCGTTTGCCTATTATTTATGCAGAGGCTGTTAAGATAATCAAAGGGATTATTCCTTATGTTTTGGTAGGAATAGCTGTTGGCGGTTTGATGCACGGTTATGTGCCAGAGGGATTTTTTAGGCAGTATATGAGCAAAGACAATCCTTTTGCAGTGCCGATAGCTACCATACTAGCCGTGCCAATGTATAGTAATGCTTCGGGTATTTTGCCTGTAGTACAAGTGCTTGTTGCTAAAGGAATACCACTAGGAACAGCCATTGCTTTTATGATGGGCGTTGTTGGACTGTCACTACCAGAAGCGATGTTGTTAAAAAAGGTAATGACTACAAAATTAATCGGTATTTTCTTTGCTGTGGTAACACTATGTATTATATTGTCAGGATATTTGTTTAATATCATTTTATAAAAAAATAAACTATTAATTAACACCAAAATAGATGAACATTAAGAAAATGCTACATAACAACAGTATACATCGAAAAAGGAATAAAAGTTTAGGTCTTGCAGAGTTGGTAGCCATAGCATTGGGAGGAATGGTTGGTGGTGGTATTTTTACCATTCTAGGTATTTCTGTTTCTCTAATAGGCAATTTAACACCTATTGCAATAATCATTGGAGGTTTTATTGCTTCTCTAGCAGCCTATTCTTATGTGAAATTGGGTTTGTATTATAAAGATGAAGGCGCTACGTATTCCTTTTTTAAAAGAACCTATCCGCAATCTAAATTTTATGCCTCTGCTATTGGGTGGTTTATTATTTTTGGGTATATAAGTACATTAGCTTTATATGCTTATACTTTTTCTTCCTATGCTATTAGTAGTACAGCTATTGCTAATAATTTATGGCTTAGAAAGGCTATTGCTATAGGTATAATAGGCTTATTTACACTTATAAATATTTGGAGTGTAAACGGTATGGGAAAAATTGAAGACCTTATGGTTTATACAAAATTAGTGGTACTTACAATTATCTCAATAATTTTAATGCAACACGGCACTACAGATTTTTCTGCTTTTATGGACAATATGGTTATTGATGCTGAAAAATCGAGCCTATTTTCTATTTTAATAGTAGCTTCATTGACGTTTGTGGCCTACGAAGGTTTTCAGTTGGTTATTAATGCTGTAAATGAAATGGAAAACCCCGAAAAAAATATTCCTAGAGCTATTTATTCTGCAATATTTTTGGCAGTTTTGATTTATGTAGTTATTGCTTTGGGTGCTTTGTTTGCTATTCCTATAAAAGATATTATAAAAAACAAAGAATATGCTCTAGCCGCTGGTGCAGGCGATATTCTTGGAAGTTTAGGAACAAACCTTGTTATTCTGGGCGCATTATTAGCAACAAGTAGCGCTATTAGTGGAACAGTTTTCGGGTCTTCAAGGCAAATGGCTGTTGTAGCAAATGATGGCTACTTTCCTGCTTGGTTGGCAAAAAGAAAAAACAATAGCCCACAAAATGCTATTATAGCAATGGCAGTTTTAGCAAGTATGCTTATTCTTATTGGAGGCTTGGAATTAATTCTTGAATTTGGAAGTATTACTTTCCTTTTGGTTTCGCTTTTGATGGCAATAGCAAATTATAAAATTAGAGCAAAAACTAACTCTTCCACATTATTGACTATTTTATCAATTATAGGTTTAAGTGTAGGAGGTGGTCTTATTTTATATTATGAATTTACACATAAATGGGAGCAAATGCTTTTTATTATAGGATTGTATATAATATTAGCTTTTGGTGCTTGGATATATGCTAAAAAACAAAATAAATAATGAAAGAAAATGAATTACCTTTAAACGATTTACTAACAGTAGAAATGACCTATCTCTCCAATGAGAGGTCGATGCTGGCTTATATGCGAACTTTTATGGTTTTTTTGAGTTCGGGTTTTGCTATATTAAAAATAGAAATACTGAATCCTTTTATGCTTTTAGGTTATATAGCTATTGTTTTATCTATTGTAATATTA
>WFMU01000091.1 GCA_015488935.1 Flavobacteriaceae bacterium
GTATATATCATCAGAAATGATGCCTTATTTGCCAGAAACAAAAACATCTAAAATGAGTTTTGAAGTGGCAAGAAAAATGAACCAAAAAGGGGCACAAATCAGAGTTTTTATGCCACGTTTTGGGTTAATTAACGAAAGAAGACACCAATTACATGAAGTAATTCGTTTGTCTGGAATGAATTTAATTATTAATGATATAGATATGCCTTTAATAATTAAGGTAGCCTCTATTCCTAAAGAAAGAATGCAAGTTTACTTTATAGATAATGATGAGTATTTTAAACGTAAAGCTATCTTTACCAATGAAGATGACACCTTATTTGAAGATAATGACGAAAGAGCTATTTTCTTTGCAAAAGGAGTAATAGAAACTGTAAAAAAATTAAACTGGTCGCCAGATATTATACATGTACATGGTTGGTTAGCATCGTTAGTACCTTTATATTTAAAAGAATATTTTAAAAACGATTCATTATTTACAGATAGCAAAGTTGTTGTTTCTGTTTATAACGAACCATTTAAAGGAGATTTAAATGACGACCTTATCAACAAAATTGATTTTGATGGTATTGACAAAGAAAAATTAACAATTCTAAAAACTCCTAGCTACGATAATCTTTTAAAAATAGCCGTAGAAAATGCAGATGCTGTAATTAAAGGTAGTGAAATATTACCAGATGCTGTAGAAACGTATATAGAAAATGTTAAAAAACCAGTTTTAGAATACCAATCTGAAGAAGAATTCGTTGAAACATATATGGATTTCTATCAAAATCAAATTTAAATCGTACCATTTTTTTTATTTTAACTTATGAATACTAAAATTTTAACCATTTTAAAGTATATTACCCTTAGTTTAATTGTTTTTACAAGTATTGTATCTTGCGAAAAAGATTTTGAAAACGTAGGAGGTGAACTTGTGGATAACGGTGTGTTTAGCACCAACAAACAAGAATTTGAATTAGTATCCTATTCTAAAAATATTGAAGCCTCAAGAGTAGATAATATTGATTTTCTAGGAACAGGAGCAAAACTAGGAATTACTTTTGGCGTATATAAAACACCAGCTTTTGGAACCTTAAATGCCTCAATAGTAGCACAAGTATTATTACCAACCAATGGTGTAGATTGGGGAACAAGCCCTAACTTAGATGCAGTATATGTAGAAATACCTTATTCTGCTACAAGAGCAACAAATAATAATGACGGAGAAGCACAATTTACATTAGATAATGTTTATGGAAATACGGCTGCTAATTTTCAAGTAGAAATATCTAGATTAGATACCTATTTGAATTTATTAGATCCATTAGATCCATCAAAAAAGAATAAATATTATTCCGACTATACATTTACAGCAGGAACCGTATTACACCCATCATCTGACTTTAAACCTAGAGCAACAGACACCATATTAAAATTTGATAGAGAATTGTTAGATGTTGCAGCAAATGGTTATAATCCAATTATGGTAGAAGATACCATTAAAAGAGCAGATACTAGCCCTTTTATTAGATTTAAATTAGATAAAGATTTCTTTAAAACAAATTTTATAGAAAATACAACCCAAACACAATTCGAAAATGCAGATGCTTTTGTAGATTTTTTTAGAGGTTTACTCATTAAAGTAACTGGTAACGATGGTGCAATATTATCTCTAGATTTTACAGAGGCAAGTTTAAAATTGTACTATACAAATCAAGAAGACAAAACAGAAGATGAAACAACAATCGACCTTAATGGCGATGGCGATACAGACGATACAAATGTAACTTATCCAGTTAGAACAAAAAATGTTATGGTATTTCCAATTTATGGAGCAAGTAGAGGTATAAGAACAAACTCATTTGTAAGAGATTATAATGGCTCCGATGCACTAACAGCATTAGTAAATCCTAATACAACAGATGGCGAAAAAAAATTATATATACAAGGAGCACAAGGTTCTACAGCAGTAATAGATTTATTTAAAGATGTAGATTTAACAGAATTACGAAATAAAAATTGGTTAATAACCGAAGCAAGTCTTACCTTTTATGTTGACCAAAATGCAAGTGGAAGAGATGTGCCAGAAAAGTTACTATTATATAAGTTAGATCCTGATGAAACAAATAACATCAACGAAAACGAACAACTTTCGGATGCCACAAAAGAAACACCATATTTTGGCGGATTATTAGAAAAAGATGGCGATACACCAGTAAAATATAAAATCAATATTACCGATTATATTTCCAATGTTTTAAAACAAGAAGATTTTGTTACACCTACAAAATTAGGACTAAAACCATTTTACTTTACCGATGCTTTACCAACAGATAGAACAGTAACAGATAGTGATTTAATTGTAAAAGATTATAGTTGGGATCCAAAAGGAGTTGTTATTTATGGAAATAATTATACACAAGGAGATGCCGATTATGACAAACGATTGCGATTAGAAATACACTACACAAAACAAAACAACTAAATATGTGTGGAATTACAGGATACATAGGCTATAGAAAAGCATATCCAATTATTATAAACGGATTAAAACGCCTAGAATATAGAGGATACGATAGCGCAGGATTAATACTATACGATGGTAAAGACATAAAAATGGCTAAAACCAAAGGAAAAGTATCTAACCTAGAAGAAAAAATAACAAACAATATTACCACAACAGGAAATATAGGATTTGGTCATACCAGATGGGCAACACACGGAATCCCAAATGATATAAACTCACATCCACATTTTTCAGAATCAGAAAATTTAGCAATCATACACAATGGAATCATAGAAAACTACGATACCATAAAAAAAGAATTAATAAACAGAGGCTATACTTTTAAAAGTGATACCGATACCGAAGTACTAGTAAATCTAATAGAAGAAGTAAAAAAACAAAAAGGTGTAAAACTTGGAAAAGCAGTACAAATAGCATTAAATGAAGTAGTTGGAGCTTATGCCATAGTAGTATTTGACAAAACCAAACCAAACGAATTTGTAGTCGCTAAATTAGGAAGTCCAATAGCAATCGGTATAGGAGAAGATAATACAGAATTTTTTGTAGCCTCAGATGCATCGCCATTTATAGAATATACCAAAAATGCCGTTTATTTAGAAGACGAAGAATTAGCAATAATTAAAGTAGGAAAATCTATAAAAATTAGAAAAATAAAAGACGATTCTTTAGTAGATGCAAATATTTTAGAATTAAAATTAAACTTAGAGCAAATAGAAAAAGGAGGTTATGACCACTTTATGCTCAAAGAAATTTACGAACAACCAAAAGCAATAACAGATACTTTTAGAGGACGACTATTAGCAAATAAAGGCATCATACGTATGGCTGGAATAGACGATAACATACAGCGATTATTAAACGCAAATCGTATTATTATTGTAGGATGTGGAACCTCATGGCACGCAGGACTAGTAGCAGAATACCTATTCGAAGACATTGCAAGAATACCAGTAGAAGTAGAATATGGCTCCGAATTTAGATACAGAAACCCAATAATTACAGAAAATGATGTAGTAATAGCCATATCACAATCTGGAGAAACAGCAGATACACTAGCAGCCATAAAAATGGCCAAAGAAAAAGGCGCATTCGTATTTGGTGTTTGTAATGTAGTAGGCTCATCTATAGCAAGAGAAACAGACGCAGGTGCATACACACATGCAGGTCCAGAAATAGGCGTAGCATCTACAAAAGCATTTACCACACAAATAACCTTATTAACGCTAATTGCCCTAAAATTAGGAGAAGCAAAAGGAACCTTATCCAAAGCAACATACCATACCTATTTACAAGAAATGGAATTAATACCAAATAAAGTAGAAACTTTATTAACTATTAACGACAAAATAAAATACATAGCAAGTATCTATAAAGATGCAACCAACTTTTTGTATTTAGGAAGAGGATTTAATTTTCCAGTAGCATTAGAAGGTGCACTAAAATTAAAAGAAATTTCATACATTCATGCAGAAGGGTATCCAGCAGCAGAAATGAAACACGGACCAATAGCATTGATAGACGAAAATATGCCAATAGTAGTTATTGCTACCAAAAAAGGACATTACGAAAAAGTAGTAAGCAATATTCAAGAAATAAAATCTAGAGACGGTAAAATAATTGCCGTAGTAACCGAAGGAGATACCACCGTAAAAGAAATAGCAGACCACGTTATAGAAATACCAGAAACCGAAGAAGGATTAACACCGCTATTAACCACAATACCATTGCAATTATTATCCTATCATATCGCAGTAATGCTAAATAAAAACGTAGATCAACCAAGAAATTTAGCCAAATCGGTAACCGTAGAATAAATCAAATTATTATTGCGATAAACCAAAACTATCGTAACAATATGCATAAATATGGAATTTAAAAGACTAAATAAACGTAAAAAACCAAACAACAAAAGAGGAATTATTTTAGTATTACTATTGTTTGTAATTATCTATCTTTGGTTTAATGCCGAAAAAATAATAACCCTCTTATTTCAAAAATAATGTTTGCTGTTCTCCTTTTCAGGAAAAAGATTCACCTACAAAAAAAATACAAACAAATAACATTAAAAATAAAATAGTATCTTTGGAATAAAGCATCGTTATACACAATAGATGCCTTCTAAAATAAAGGAATTACAAACCAATAAATCCAAAGTATGAAAAGATTATTCTTTAATCTCAGTTTATTAATAGTTACTTTTTTTGCACAAGCACAAAATAAAATAATAGAAAAACCCATTATTTTTACCGAAAATAGAATACAACTTACCCTAGAATATTTAAAAACACACTACGGTTTAAAACAAGAAAAACCTACAATTATACCAAAAATTATTGTATTACATTGGACCAATATTCCAACCTTAGAAAAATCATTTCAAGCATTTTACAAAGAAACCTTACCAAACTGGCGACCAGATATAAAAAAAGCAAGTAACCTAAACGTATCATCCCATTTTTTGGTAGATACAGACGGTACAATTTATAGACTAATGCCAGAAACAACTATGGCAAGACATGTAATTGGATTAAATCACTGTGCTATTGGAATAGAAAATGTAGGAGGAAATAAAGGAAATCCGCTTACAAAAAAACAACAAGAAGCAAATATTTGGTTGGTAAATTACCTAGCCAAAAAATACAATATAGAATATGTAATTGGACATTACCAATACACCAATTTCGAAAACCATAAACTTTGGCTAGAAAAAGATAAAGGATACCGAACACATAAAACCGATCCAGGAAAAGCATTTTTGGCAGCAGTACTAAATGCAACAGCAGTAAATAATTTTAAACCAATACCACAAAAAAGCAAGTAATATGAAAACAATCCTTACCCTTTTTGCCATATTTATACATGTTACACTTATTGGTCAAGAAAATAAAATTACCACCAAATTATACGATTCATACATAAAATACAAAGAACCAACACTAAATAAAAGACGTATAAAACACAAAGATTTACAAACCTTAATCACAAAACTAAAAAGCAATCCAAAATATACCATACAAAAAGTAGGGAAATCTATAGAAGGTAGAGAACTAAACTTAATAAGTATTGGAACAGGAAAGATAAATGTACTTTTATGGTCGCAAATGCACGGCGATGAACCAACAGCAACACAAGCCATTTTTGACATCTTTAATTTTTTTAATAGTAACGATTTTTTAGAAGAAAAAACAGCAATCTTAAAAAATACAACATTGCACTTTTTACCAATGTTAAATCCAGACGGTGCAGAAGTATTTACAAGAAGAAATCGCTTAGGAATAGATATAAATAGAGATGCATTACGATTACAAGCACCAGAAAGCAAAACCCTAAAACGCATAAGAGATAGCTTAAAAGCAGACTTCGGATTTAACCTCCACGACCAAAGTACCTACTACAATGCAGAACGTACCAATAAACCAGCAACCATATCGTACCTTGCACCAGCATACAACTACGAAAAAGAAATAAATGGCATAAGAGCAAATGCCATGCGTGTAATTGTATATATGAACAACATCATACAAAAATATGCAAAAGGACAAGTAGGAAGATATAACGACGATTTTGAACCAAGAGCTTTTGGAGATAACATTCAGAAATGGGGAACAAGCACCATTTTAATAGAATCAGGAGGATTTTTAAACGATATCGAAAAACAAGAAATAAGAAAGTTGAATTATGTATCTATCTTGTCTGCAATATACACCATTGCAAACGGTGACTATAAAAAAATAGATATAAAAGACTACGAAAAAATCCCACAAAATGACCGAAAACTATTCGACCTAAAAATAAAAAAAGTAAACTATAAACTATTAGGCAAAAACTACATTTTAGACATTGGAATCAACCATACCGAAGCCGATAATAAAACCCATACCAATTTTTATAACATAGGACGTGTAAAAGACTTGGGCGATTTATCAACCTATTACGGCTACCATACTTTTGATGCTTCAGATTATACCTTAGTACAAGGAAAAATATATCCAACCGTTTTAAAAACAGAAAAAAGTTTACAAAAATTAGATATTTATAAACTATTACAACTAGGCTATACCTATATAAAAATAAAAAAATTACCCAACAAAAAAGCAACAAAGCTTCCGATAAATATGGTAAGTACCAAATTTAAAGTACCAACATTAGATATTAAAGAAGGATTAAATCCCACTTTTTTACTCCAAAAAAACGGTAAAATTACCCATGCAGTAATCAATGGCTTTTTAGTAGATGTAGAAAGTAAAAATAATAATTTTGGTAATGGTTTGGTATTGCAAAAATAAAAAAGGGGGATTTTTCCCCTTGACTGATAAACCTAAAATGCTTTCTTTTGAAAACTAAAAGAAAAAGAAATTATTATGGAATTTAAAACATTAGAAGAATTACAAGCATATAACAAAAAAGTATTAGAAAATAGTCCCTTAAATAAAATAAGAATTAAGAACGAAAAACCAAATATAGATGGTTTAAGTTATTTCGAAAGAATCACAGCTATTTGTCAACCACATAAAATATATAAATTAGATTGGTCTCATTATTATGCCGTAGGATTTGCAGATACTTTTCTTCCAAAAGCTGGTTTACACTCAGGTGTTGGAATTTTATTTTATGATGGAGCAGAATTATTGACAAGAAATTTTAATTTTCCAAGAAGTTTTTTACAATTAACAGACAGCAATAAACTCATAAGCTTAGTAGTTTGTTCCTATCCAAAAGGTGTTGAAGCAGAAAAAAAGAAAGATAGAGTAGAACCATATAAACACCAATTAGCAGTTTTTATAGAAATTGATAAACAAGACAACTTAGAAATATCATTTAAACTCGGGCAAAATGTAAAATCTTTTTTAAGAGCATATTATAAATCAAAAAATAACCTATTAGCGTTTTCAGATATAGAGAAAAATATATATAAAACAACCAAAACCGATTTTCAAAAATATTTTAACAATACGCTGTCACATAATAAAATGTTTAGTTTTCTCTTTAATAC
>WFMU01000092.1 GCA_015488935.1 Flavobacteriaceae bacterium
CAATTCAAAACTATTTTATGCGTTATAGTGATTAGTATTATTACTTTTGACTATAATAATCCATTTAATATGAATAAAATTAAACTATTTTTAGCAACACTAACACTGTTATTTTCTATTGCTATATCTGCTCAAAAATCAGACGTTTATACAAATAAATTAAAAGAATTTAATCATGCTATTGAACTCTACCAAAATAGAGATTATGTAGCATCGCAACAATTATTTAAAAAAGTACGCAATCAATTTGAAGATGCTTCAGAAAATAAAGCTACTTGCGATTACTACATTGCTTTTGCTGCACTACATTTAAACGATAGAAATGGAGATGCTATGATGACCGATTTTGTACAAAACTATCCAACAAGTACAAAACGTAACGATGCTTATAGATTAGTAAGCGATTATTATTACAACTATGGCAAATACAACGATGCTTTAAAATGGTTTAAGAATGTAGATACTAAAGGATTAACAAACAGACAAGAAGAAGATTTTAATTTTAAGTACGGCTACGCTTTATTTAGTGTTAAAAACTATAAATTGGCAAAAAATTATTTAGCACCGTTACTAGATTCGCCAAGATATGGCGCACAAGCAAAATATTATTATGGATTTATGGCGTATCAGAATGATGATTTTGATAATGCAGATAGGTATTTAGGAGAAGTAGAAGACAACAAAGAACTTGGGAAAGATGTTCCATATTTTAAAGCAAATATTAAATTTAAAATGGGAAAATTTCAAGAAGCTATTGATATTGCAGAACCATTTTTAAAATCTGCCAACAGAAAGCAAAAATCCGATGTATCTAAAATTTTAGGAGAAAGTTATTTTAATCTAAAACAATACGACAAAGCAGTTCCATACCTAAAAAACTATAAAGGTAAAAGAGGAAAATGGAACAATACCGATTATTACCAATTAGGATATGCTTACTATATGCAACAAGATTACGAAAATGCAATTTCTTGGTTTAATAAAATTATTGGAGGAAAAAGTGCAGTTTCACAAAATGCATCGTATCATTTAGCAGAATGTTATGTAAAAACTGGTAAAAAACAAGAAGCATTAAATGCCTTTAGAAATGCTTTGGAAATGGATTACGATAACGATATCAAAAAAAATGCATGGCTAAACTATGCCAAACTAAGTTACGAAATTGGAAATACACTTAAAAGTGTACCAGATGTTTTAACCGAGTACTTAGAAAAATATCCAAAATCTGAAAATGCTGAAGAAATTAACGATTTATTATTAAGCTCTTATGTAACCTCAAAAGATTACAATGGTGCATTAAAATTATTAAAAAATAAAAAGGATAAAAAATCCAAAACAATTTATCAGAAAGTTGCTTTTTATAGTGCCATCCAATCATTTAACGATACCAAATTTAATGATGCTTTAGATTTGTTTAGTAAATCGTTAGATGAAAATGAAGATGCTGTTTTTACAGCAAGAGCAACTTATTGGAAAGCAGAAACCAATTATTTAACCAATCATTTTAAGGAAGCCTTAGAAGGTTTTAAAACCTTTAAAACCTTACCAAGTGCAAACGAAACAGAAGAATTTAATGATGTAGATTACAATTTAGCATACACCTATTTTAAATTAAAAGAATATCCAAAAGCTATTGAATACTTCAATAAATTTAGTACTAGTACTACCGAAAAAACTGCAGAAATAAAAGATAGTTACTTGCGTTTAGGAGACAGTTATTTTATTACAAGTAAATATCAAGATGCATTAAACGCCTATAATAAAGCAATAGAAAATCGTGGAAAAGATTTAGATTATGCCTATTTTCAAAAAGCAATCAGTTATGGATTTTTAGGGCAAAACACAAAAAAAATAGGAACTTTAAATACGTTTCTAGAAAAATATCCAAAATCTAAATTACGAGATGAAGCCTATTTTTCTTTAGGTTCTGCATATAAAAAAGCAAAATTAGAAGACCAAGCCTTAAAAGCTTACCAAAATGTAATGCAATTTAAAAGAAGTCCGTTAAAACCAAAAGCATTATTAAAACAAGGGTTAATTTACTTTAATTCTAATCGTGGCGAAGAAGCATTAGTGAAATATAAAAAATTAGTAAAAGACTATCCGCACACCGCAGAAGCAAAACAAGCTGTTAACAATGCACGACAAATTTATATTAATTTAGGACGTGTAGATGAATATGCAGATTGGGTACAAAGTATCGATTTTGTAGAAGTAACGGATGCCGAATTAGACAATACCATGTACGAAGCAGCAGATATTCAATACCAACAAAACAACAAAGCAAAAGCCATACGAGGATTTAAAAAATACTTGGCACGATTTCCAAAAGGAATACATGCACTACAAGCAAATTTCTATTTGGCAGAATTGTTTTATAGCGATAATAAGTTTGATAATACCAAACCGTATTACCAATATATTATCGATCAAGAACCAAACGAATATACCGAACAAGCACTTACAAGATTAGCGCAAGTATTACTTAAAAATAAAGATTGGAAAACAGCATTACCAATTTTACAACGTTTAGAAAATGAAGGAAAAAACGACCAAAATATACTGTATGCACAAAGTAATTTAATGAAAGGTAATTACTATCTAGAAAATTATACACAAGCAGTAGCTTTTGCAGAAAAAATAGTACAAAATCCAAATGTTGAAACTCGTGTAAAAACCGATGCTAAAATAATTATTGCACGTTCGGCAATAAAAACTGGCGATTTAGATAAGGCTAAACAAGCCTATCAAGAAGTATCCTTAACAGCGCAAGGCGAGTTGAAAGCAGAAGCAATTTATTACGATGTATTCTTTAAAAATAAAGAAGGTAACTATACAGCATCTAATACAGCATTTAAAAAGTTAGCTTCAGACTATTCTAGTTACAAAGTTTGGAGCGTTAAAGGAATGGTGGTCTGGGGAAAAAACTTTTATGCCTTAAAAGATGCATACCAAGCAACTGTAGTTTTAGAATCGGTAATAAAAAACTTTAAAGGACAACCAGAACACAAGGAAGCAGTGGACGAAGCAAGAAAAGAACTACAAAAAATAAAAGCAAAAGAAGCAAAAACCAATGCATCTGTAGTGCCAAATTAAACCTTGTAAAAGAAAGAATTAAATAATAAACATAGCCTATCTAATGTTAGAAATTAAAAAATATATGAACAAATCCATTTTAATACTAATCGCATTGTTTACAATAGTATCTGTTTTTTCGCAAGAAGTAGAAAAAGATACTATCGGTACCGAAGAAATAAATATTGTAAAGCCTTATACTCCAAAAATAAAGGATGCTTTTAAAGTAAAGAAAAATCCAAAACAAGGCAACGATGCAATAAACGAGAAAAAAGAAGTACAATATTCTATCAATTCTGTACCAGTTGCTTCTACCTTTACACCAGCAAAAGGAAAGGCAAAAGGTGTTTCTCGTAAAAAAAGAGAGCGTATTTACAACAATTATGCAAGCGTAGGTTTTGGAAATTATACCACTCCAAAAATAGAAATTTTTGCACGTACTTCTACTACTAGAGAAAATGAATTTGGAGGGCAATTAAACTACCATTCTTCTAAAGGTGATGTAAAAGATGCTGTGTTAAATTCCGATTTTATTAATGTAGGTTTGGATTTATTCTATAAAAATTCGCTTAGAAATCTAGATTGGCAAATAAATGGTGGCTATAAATACCAAAAACAAAATTGGTATGGTTTATACGATAATACACTAAGTCAAACACAACTAGATTTAATAGAGGAAGACCAAGTTTTTAATACCATGAATTTTGGTGGAAGTATTGATTATTACGATTCGTATTTTAAAGGTGCCAAAGCAGACATATCTATATTTACAGATGCTTATAAAAGTTCGGAATTTAACTTTTTAGCCATACCAAAATTTGAATTGCCAATATCATCCGAAATAATTGATGCAGATGTACGATTAGAATATGTTGGCGGACATTTTAATAAAGAATATCTTTCAAATGATTTTTTAGAATACGGTTATTATAACCTTGGAGTAAGTCCAAATTTTAAAGTATTAAGAGATTTTTTAACCGTTAATTTAGGGGTAAATTTAT
>WFMU01000093.1 GCA_015488935.1 Flavobacteriaceae bacterium
AATTTTTATTCAAAACAATTTCATTAATCTATAATTATAAAATTCAAAACAATTCGAAAAACTATAGTAAATTTATTTGTGGAGATTTCCCAGGATCTTGTGGGGCAGCGATTGGTGGTATCATTGGTGCTGCTATTGGAGGAGGCCCAGGAATGCTAATTGGTGCGATAATCGGTGGCTTAGTTGGATCTACAAGTCCTTAAGAAATAAATAATAGTAGGTTTATTACTTTGTTTTTAAACCTACTATTTTAATAAAATAAAAATGAAACGTTATATCTATTATTTGTTACTATTCATTCAAATTTATTATTCTTTTTCACAAAGTAAAATAACTAAAGGAAAAGTAATAGATTTTATTACAAAAAAACCAATCGCATTTGCTAATATTTCCTTTGATCAAAATAAATTCAATGGTACAGTTACTGATATTGATGGTTTATTTTATTTAGATACTTCAAAAAAATTAAAAACTATTACTATTAGTTATTTAGGTTATCAAACTAAAACCCTTAAAATAAATGAAATCAAAAACAGTATTATTGAATTAAAACAATTATCCTATCAATTAGATGAAGTTGAAATAGTATCTAAAGAAAATAAAGCTAAAAGTATAATTAGAAAAGTAATAAAAAATAGAATAATTAACAATCCTAAAAACATTAATGCGTTTACTTTTATTTCATATAATAAAGTAGTTTTTGATAATTTAAAATCTAATGAAAATGATAGCATAAAAAACTTATTTTCAGACAAACATATTTTTATTACAGAAACAGTTTCAAAAAGAAAGTATTTATATCCTAATTTCGCAGAAGACATAATAATTGGTACAAAAGCGTCTGGTTTTAACAGCCCTACTTTTAGCATATTGGCAACCAATGTACAGCCTTTTTCATTTTATGATAATATTATTACAATTAATAATATAAATTACATAAATCCTATTAGTAAAGGGAGTTTTAAACGATATAAATTTAAATACGAAGACGAATTTTACACAAAAAATGATACCGTTTTTATAATTTCATTTAAACCGAAAAAAGGAAAAAATTTTAATGCTTTGAAAGGAGTTTTATATATAAATTCTAATAAATATGCTATCCAAAATATAGATGCAACACCTTTTGAAAATAAAAAATTAATCATTAAAATACAACAACAATATAAACTAATTAATAACTATTGGTTTCCAGAGCAACTAAATTTTGAATTGAAAAATAGGGATAGTATTTACGGTTTTAACGCATCAGGTAAAAGTTATATTTATAATGTAAAATTAAATCCTAAACTAACAAAAAAAGAATTTTCCATTGCAACGATAAAAACAAATAAAGATGCTACAAAAAAAGATAGTACTTTTTGGAATTTACATCGCCATAAAAAGTTAAACAAAACAGAAAGAACAACCTATAAATTTATGGATAGTATTGGTAAAATATATCATTTTGATAATAAGTTAAAAATAGTAAATGGTATGTTTGAAAACAAGCTAAAATTCAAGTATTTTAATTTAGATTTAGATAAATTATTTTGGTATAACAAATACGAACATTATCGTTTTGGTGCTGGATTTCATACTAGTGAAAAAATACTCAAAAATATCTCAATTGGTACATTTGCTGGTTATGGTACAAAAGATAAGAAATGGAAATACGGATTTGAAATTGCAACTAAAATTCCAAGTAATAATCAGATTGAGTTTACATTACAATACCGAAACACTTTGCGTGAAATAGGTAAAAATAACATGGACAAATCAACTAATTTTAAAGATTTACGAAATTTTATTGCCTACAAAATGGATAAAATTGAACAATACAAATTTTCCTCGTTTTTAAAATTCAGTAAAAATATAGATTGGAAAATTCACTTCGATAATACAAATATTCTACCGTTATATGATTATTCGTTTAATAATGAACAACAAAACTTTACAAATACCGAAGTTAGTGTAAAAACCACCTATGCATTACACGAAAAAATAGTTTCATTAGTTGACAAGCAATATGTAAAATTACCTACCAATTTTCCTGTTTTTAGTTTTACTTTTTCACGAGGATTAAAAAATATTCTTAATGGTAAATACAATTATAATAAATATGAACTTAGTGTAACACAACGTTTTGTTAGTAAAACAATAGGTGTTTTAAATTATAAAATAAATGCAGGTTATATTGATACACCACTTCCAATATCGTTATTATTTACCGGAAATGGTAGTTTAGATAAAGATATTCCTTTAATAATGAACGGTTATTTTCAAACCATTTCACCTTACCAATTTGTATCCGATTCGTTTATAAATATATTTACATCGCATAATTTTGGAAGTTTGTTGTTAAAAGCAAAATACTTTGCACCTGAAATTATTTTACATAACAACTTGGGTTACGGAACATTAAGTAACAAGGAAATACATCATGAATTTTCATTTAAAACAATGGATAAATTATTTTTAGAAACTGGTATAGAGTTGCAAAATATTATAAAACTAAATTACTTAAATATCGGGACATTAGGTTTTGGATTTGCCTTTTTTTATAAATACGGTTTTTATAGTTCATCAAAAATTAAAGATAATATG
>WFMU01000094.1 GCA_015488935.1 Flavobacteriaceae bacterium
AGACTTAACTAAAATTGAAATGTTAAATGGATTAAGTACGGTAAATACAATAAGTATTACAGGTAATATTAACCTTACAAGTATTCATTTGAATACCATTACCTCTATAGATGAAAATCTTTATATTAGTAAAAATGATTTATTAACGGAAATAGAATTTAATAATCTTACCGTATTAACAAAAAGAATGCAAATATCTAAAAATGAATCTCTTGTTAATATTGGTAATTTTTCGAGACTTAGTTATATTGGTAAAAGCCTGTATATCGATAGTAATACGCATTTAAAAGATATCGGAGGCTTTACAGCGCTTACTTCAATAAATCAAGGACTTTATATACTATCTAATAGTAGTTTATTAAATGTAGATGGATTAGAACATCTTACTTCCTTAGGTAATATGTATATTAGAAATAACGAAGCACTTCATAACTTCTGTGGACTAAGACCTTTGATTAGAACTTCTGGAGGTTTAGGTGGTGATTTTGTTATTGAATTTAATGGTTATAATCCTAATAGAGATACCATTACCTCTGCAACGACTTGTAGAAATTAATATTTATACCAACCAAATATTGAAATACGATTATAAAAGGTATAATTATATTTGTAACATAGGTTGGTACAAAAAAACGGTCTAAAAATATTTATTTTACTTGGTTTGAAATAAATATTTTTAGACCGTTTTTTTTAAGGATAATTTGTGTTAAATTATTCTATTCCACCTTTGTGAGAGTCTTGCCATTTTTTAAGTTTATCCCATTCTCCATTTGCAGCCATTCCTGCTTGTTTAGGCCAACTTCCAGGTTTGTGTACACGATAGCGTGGACCAGCTTTATCTAGTATTTTTTGAATATCGCTTACAGCAGTGGCAGCAAGTTGTTTCCAAGTCCAAATACCGTCATTATACAATAGTCCTTGAATTTTTGGACCGATACCTTCTACTTTTGTTAAATCGTCTTTGGCAGTAACATCCTTTGTAACAGTGTGCGTACTTTTCTTACTCGTATCTTTTTTTGTTGTTTTACCTGCATTAGACTTTGTACTGTTTGATTTTTTGTCTGCCTCTTTTTTTGCCGTTAATGAAGTAGCTACTGCCGTATTACTAGTTTCTTTCTTAGAAGTATCTGTATTAGATTTATTACTAGTTTTTTCAGAAGCACTTGTTGTTTTGCTATTTGTAAATGAAGAAGCACCAGCTAAAGTATTTTTGTTAGATTTTCCTTTTTTACAAGCAGCAAGTTCTGCTTTTACTTTGTGTAATTCTTCTTTTGAGTTATCTGAAGATAAAATTTTATTTAGCAACCAACCAAAGATAGTTCCTAAAATAAAGGCTCCAAATAACCAAGGAATCCAAGAAGCAAATCCATCGCAATCACAATTGTTTTGTATAAGTAATAACATATTTTTAATTTTTTAAGGTTTGTAAGTTTATTTTATTTCTAATTCTACTCTTCTATTTTTTTGTCTTCCAGCTCTTGTAGCATTTGTTGCTATTGGTCTGGCTTCTCCATAAGAAATAGTAGTTATTCTATTTGCATCTACACCAAGTTTTACTAATTCTGCTTTTATAGATTTTGCTCTAGCAAGTGCAAGGTGGTCGTTGTTAATTGCATTTCCAGAATTATCGGAATGCCCAGATAGAATTACTTTTTTGTCATTAGTCTTTAAATTAGTTGCAACACTATTTAAGTAATTAATAATATTTTCATTACTTATTTTTTTAGAAGAACCACTTGGAAAATAAATAATTACTTTATTTCCCATCTCTTTGATGTTTTTATTTCTTACTAGCCAGTTAAAATCGGTACCATCAAATGGGCTGGTTTTAGCACCATCGTAATATTTTAAAAGTTTACTTTTAAATTCGGTATTTGAAAGTACATCTTTTCCACCTAGTTTTGCAAAAACATTTTTAGCTCTTTCTATGGCTAATTTTTTTCCTTCGTCTTTAAAATATGGCGCAACAATCTGTAATATTTTACCATTTTGTTTACCAGAAAGGATGGTAGTTTTTTCTTTTTCCCAAGCATCAGAAGTAATTGCTTCGTTAGAATTCCATTTGTAAGTTAAAGCATCGAGGCTTTTTGCTTGTTTTTTCTCTACATTCGTATTATCGTTAGTTGCTTTCTCTGTTGCAGACGATGTTGTTGTACTGTCTGTGTTACTTAGAGTTTTAGAGGGGGCTTTTTCAATTACATTATTGTTCTTATTGCAGCAAGTTTGGTAGTTGTCATTTGCAAACCACAGCAAAAGTAAGAACAAAAGAAATGTAATAAATGCTAAAAATTTGTTCATTTATTATTCTTTTTTGGTTAATATTTGATTAATAACTTGTTAAAAGTACAAAA
>WFMU01000095.1 GCA_015488935.1 Flavobacteriaceae bacterium
CTACAAAACAGTTACATTTTAAGTGAATTCGATATAAAATTCGTTTACAGTTTGCATGAATTTTTGCATAGACAAATTCAAATTTTTAAAGGAATATCGAGATATTTTAAGGACATTTGGAGAAGTATATACAAAAATTCAGCAAACCAAAAGGGAAATCAAATAAAAGCGAAGCACTTGTATGTCTTTTGCCAGACAACAATGAAAAAAAATCTAAAAAATAGTTTGTAGTATAAAGTCTTTTTTTAATGTGCATCTAGCCAGTTATCACCCTCATCTATATCTACAACCAAAGGGATACTTAATTTAAATGCATTTTCCATTTCTTGCCTAATTATTGGTTTTAATTCTTCCAATTCATTTTTATACATATCAAAAACCAATTCATCATGTACCTGTAACAACATTTTTGTTTTATAGTTTTTTGTATCTAAAATTTTCTGGATATTTATCATGGCAATTTTAATAATATCTGCTGCTGTTCCTTGTATTGGTGCATTTACTGCATTTCGTTCGTCTCCAGAACGTACAAATGAATTTTGCGAATTGATATTTTTTAAATAACGTCTTCTTCCCAAAAGTGTTTCTACATAACCTTGCTCACGAGCTAAATTTACTTGTTTAGAAATGTATTCTTTTAGCGTTGGATAAGTTTCGTAATATGCATCTATTAATGCTTTTGCATCTTTCCTGCTCAAATTAGTTTGTTCACTTAATCCGAAGGCAGAAACACCATAGATAATACCAAAATTTACCGTTTTTGCTTGTGATCTTTGTTCTCTAGTTACTTCTTCTAATGGAACATTAAATACTTTTGCAGCAGTTGCTTTATGAATATCTTCGCCATTCAAAAAACTCTTTTTCATGGTTTCTTCGCCACTCATTTCGGCAATTAATCGCAATTCTATTTGCGAATAATCTGCAGCTAACAGTACATAGTTCTCATCTCTTCTAACAAATGCTTTTCGTACTTGTTTTCCTCTTTCTGTACGAATTGGTATATTTTGTAAATTTGGATTTGTAGAACTTAGTCTTCCAGTTGCAGCAACGGTCTGCATATAAGTAGTATGAATTCGATGTGTTTTTGAATTTACTTCTTTTGGCAAAGCATCAATATAGGTGTTTTTTAACTTTACCAAACCTCTCCATGCCAATATATTGCGAATTATTTCATGTTCTTTAGACAATTTTCGCAACACTTCTTCTCCTGTTGCATACTGACCTGTTTTGGTTTTTTTTGGTTTTTCAACCAATTTTAAATGCTCAAAAAGCACTTCACCTAGTTGTTTTGGCGATGCTAAATTAAATTCGACATTTGCTTCTCTATAAATTTTACTTTCAAGATTAAGAATATCTTCGGTTAGTTTTTTAGACAATCCATTTAAGAAATCAATATCTAGATTTATTCCTTCTAATTCCATTTTTGCCAATACTTTTACTAGTGGCATTTCAATTTCTTGGAATAATTTTGTTAAATTATTTGCTTTTAATTTTTCTTCAAATACTTGTTTTAATCGAAACGTAATATCTGCATCTTCCACAGCGTATTCTGTAACTTCTTTAACCGTAATATCACGCATTGATTTTTGATTTTTTCCTTTTTTTCCTATCAATTTTTCAATAGAAATTGGACGATATTTCAAATAAGTTTCTGCCAATACATCCATACCATGTCGCATATCTGGTTGCAACAAATAATGTGCAATCATGGTATCAAAATAAGTACCTTTTACTTTGATATTGTATTTATCTAATACTTTGATATCGTATTTTATATTCTGTGCTATTTTTTCGATATTCTCACTTTCAAAGAAAGGTCTTAACTCTTCAATAATTATTTGTACCTCTTCTTTATTTTCTGGAAACGGAATGTAATATCCTTTGTTACTTTCGTACGAAAATGCTATTCCGACAAGTGTAGCTTCTAGTGTATTTAAACTAGTTGTTTCTGTATCAAAACAAACTGATTTTTGCTGCATTAATTTACTTATAAACAGCTTTCTTGAAAGTGGAGATTCTAAACTTTGGTAAAAATGTTCGGTATTTTCTATAGTATTAAACCCTTTAATTTCTGGTATATTTTCGGATAATGGCGAAGCAAATAAATCCAATTGTCCAGATTCTTCTTGTTGCCTACTTTTTGGTTTTTGATTTTTTTCAGATGCTCTAATTTTACCTTCGGCACTCGCTGGATTTACAAATAGTTTATTAATGGTATTCCACATTCTACGGAATTCTAATTCTTGAAATATTTCGCTAACCTTATCAAATTTTGGTTGGGATAAATGGTAATTTTCTTCATGAAATTCTACAGGACAATCGAGCATAATGGTTGCTAGTTTTTTGGATAATAATCCCAAATCTGCATTTGCCTCCACTTTTTCTTTCATTTTTCCTTTTAAATCTGCTGTATTTGCCAACAATTTTTCCATAGAACCATATTGTTTTAGAAATTTTTTGGCAGTTTTATCTCCAACACCAGGCAATCCTGGAATGTTATCTACAGCATCCCCCATCATCCCTAAATAATCAATAACTTGTATTGGATTTTCTATTTCGAATTTTGCTTTTACTTTTTCTACATCCCAAATTTCGATACCATTTCCCATTCGGGCTGGTCTGTACATTTTAATATTTTCGGAAACCAATTGTGCAAAATCCTTATCAGGTGTAACCATAAACACTTCATACCCTTTCTTTTCGGCTTGTTTTGCTAATGTACCTATTAAATCATCTGCTTCATATCCTGCAACTTCAACAATTGGAATTTGCATAGCTTCTAATATTTTATGAATATATGGTACTGCAATTTTTATGGCTTCTGGTGTTTCTTGTCGATTACTTTTATAGGCAGGAAATGCTTCGGTACGAGCCGCAGAACCTCCTTTATCAAATACAACAGCTAATAAATCTGGTTTTTCTCTTCGGATTACATCTAATAAAGAATTCATAAATCCTAATACTGCCGAAGTATCCATTCCTTTAGAATTGATTCGTGGATTTTTAATTAAGGCATAATAACCTCTAAATATTAAAGCAAATGCATCTAATAGGAATACTCTTTTTTTTACCATTTTAGGTTTTTTTTGATGTTTACAAAGATAATGTTATTTCACTGAGATACACAAAGGTTTATTA